>RFHO01000041.1 GCA_003696385.1 Planctomycetota bacterium
AGCCGCTCCAGCGCCGCGTGCTCGGCCTCCAACTGCCGCGTCAGATCCTCGGGCGGTTCCGGCGGGGAATCCGGGACCAACGGCTCCGGCCTGTCCTCTCCATCGGCATCCGAACCGGCCGGTTCGGGGGAGCGGGATCCGGCCGCCCGTGCGTCGGACGCCGCGTTCCGACCCGACGTACCGTGATGTTCGGCAGCCGCGGCGTCCGCGACGGGCGATTCGCCGACGTCGGATGAGTCGGACCTGCCGGCCGTCGGCGAATGCGGCGGCCGCGCCGTTTCGACGATCGCCGCGCCGGTCCGTCGGTTGAGCTTGTCGTGATGGATCCGCCGCGTGGTCACCACCAGCAGAAGGATCAGCGCCCCCATGGCGCACACCAGCACCGCGAGAAAAGGGAACAGCGGGCTGCTGCGTGTGTCGTCACGGGAACGTGTCAACGTTCGTACCCCACGGCTGGCAGTGATGCTTGAAAGCCGCCCCCACCCGCCGGCGCCCGTGTCCGCAGCCCGGCGGTCCGTGAGCGACGCGACGACGGCTCGATTCACGCCGCATGCGGACGCGTGCGGGCAGCCAACAGCTGAATGGCGGCGCTGAGGCTGTTGAGCGTCTCTTCGAAGGTCTGCGTGTCGCGGAGCGTCGCCAGGTTCTCGGCCAGTTCCGCCTGAAGCCGGCCGATGGCGCCCTGTTCGGCGTTCATTTGCTCCAGCAGCGAGGTCAGACGGTGTAGCGCTTGCAACAGCGTCGTCCGCGTCTCCACCGCAGGCTGGATCGCGCTGGCGTGTTCGTGCGCCAGTTCGGCCAGTCGCCGCAGGTTCGCCTCCGCCCGTTCCGCACTGCTCCGCACGCCGGCTTCGATGGCGGCGCGGACTTCGCGATTCGCCTCCACCAGCGGCCCGACCGCCTCGGCGATCGCCGACTCACAGCGTTCCGGCAGCGTGCCGGCAAGCCGCTCCAGCCGTTCGCCAACTTCGCGCAGCGTCTGCAGAGCGGCTCCTTCCGCTTCGCGCCAGCAGTCGACGGACTCCCGCACGGCTTCGGCCCAGCGCTCTCGCGCGGCGGCGGTCTGCGAGAGGTGTTGCCCCAGCACCTCCGCCGCATCGGTCGCAAACCGTTCGCGCCACACCCGAGCGTGCTCGTCGAGCAGTCGGCCCCACCGCTCCAGCAAACGTTCGGCTGCGGCGTCCACGGCCGCCATTCTCCGCTCGAGCACGGATCCCAGCCGTTCGATCCATACGTCCGCCGTCCCGTCCTCCAATGCTGCCAGCGGGCCGATCACCTGCTGTGCCCGCGGGTCACAGAACCAATCCAGCGGCCCGCGGATCGCAAACCGTTCGACGTCGGCCAGCACGGACTGCTCCGCCCGCTCGACCACGAACGTCGCGAATACCAGCGTCATCGAAAGCGCCAGCGACAGCGCCGTGGTGTCGAAGGCGACCGCGAGCCCTCCGGTGACTTCGCCCAGCGACGATTCCAACTGATCCGGTGTCACGTTGGCGATCGCCAGCGTGATCCCGATCACCGTGCCCAGAAACCCCAGAATCGGCACGGCCCAGGTGATTGTGCGAACCAGTGCATAGCTGCGGTGAAGATTGTCCGCCGCCAACTCGGCCAGATACCGCAAGTGCTCTTCCAACCCCGCCGCACCGCGCGGCCCGAGGACGTACCGGCACACGTCCCGCACGCGTTCGACCAGCCGCGTCTGCTGCAACGATGAAGGCAGGCTGTCCAACCGCTTCGCCAGCCACGCCGCACGCTCGGGAACGCTCCGACCGGGCGGTATCCGCGGCGCGACGACCTCGGGTTGTCGGAAGACGCGATACTCGGCTCGAAGTCGAAAAGCCTTGACCGCCAGCGTCGCGATGCCGGTGAAAAAGAACGCCGTCGTGACGTATTCCAGCGGATGCCCGCAGAAATAGCGCAGGACCAGCGGATGCCGCAGTATTCCGCCATGAATGAGCCCGTAAAACGCCCCCGTCATGACGCCTCCCAACAGGACCGACGAGGACGCGATCGCACGCCAGCCCGCCACGGGACCGCGGCCCGGCCGCGTGTCGAAGCACTCACCGCTGACGTCGGCCGCGCCCGCCATCGTGTCGTCGCTCGCTCCGGCCGAAACTTCCTCGCCTGCGGTGCGGCGATGGTCGTCGGCCGCACCGGGGCGGTCGTTCCGCCAGGATCCGCGTGCGGGCCCGTTCACCACACCACCGTTCCCGGCCGTTTCGATCCCGCCGCTTTCGGCGTGCGTACTGTGTTCATCCATGGTCGTCGTCCTCGTGTCGTGATGGATCCGCCGGAGCATCCGCGCGCCCGGTGCTCCGCCCCGGCCCGTCGACGGCGCACGTGTCCCACCACCCTCCCCGATTGTGTGATCGACCGGTTCGGAAAAGCCGCTGCAATCAATCCCACGCGAACGACCGTCAAAGCCCACAAACTTGTCGCATTGCGTGGTCTTCGACACGAAAGGCCGCGTCTGGAGAACGACGGTAAACTGGCCCCTCTGCGTCCGCGACGGAGACAGGGCAGTCCGGGATCAACCGGTGTGCGTCACGGCTCGCCGGCGGTGTCCGGGAGGCGACGTTACAGCCTGCGCTGTCGCCGGCGTCAGTGTGACCACGTCGATCACCGCCGCGGTTCCCCGGGCGGGGGTGCTCGACCGACCGATGCTCGATTGACGGATGTTCGACCGCCCGGCGGTCCGCCGGCGGTGCGCCGTTGACTGGCCCGCGCACCGTCACCGCTTCGTTGAACGGTCCCGCAGGCACGGTTACGCTGCGGCCGCGTGTCCCCTGCAGCACACCCCCCGGACAGGACGCAGGCCGATGACGACATCAACCCATCCGCTGGTCGGCGTGATCATGGGCAGCCGCTCCGATTGGGACACCATGCGAGCCGCCGCGGACATGTTGCTGCAGTTCGAAGTGCCGCACGAATGCCGCGTCGTCTCCGCGCATCGGACTCCCGAGTGGATGTGCGAATATGCGAAGACCGCCGAAGACCGCGGTCTGGAGGTGATCATCGCCGGAGCGGGCGGAGCCGCGCACCTGCCGGGAATGATCGCCTCGCAGACGGTGCTTCCCGTTTTGGGCGTGCCGGTCCAGAGCCGATCCCTGCAGGGCCTGGATTCGCTGCTGTCGATCGTGCAGATGCCGGGCGGCGTTCCGGTCGGAACTCTGGCCATCGGCGCGGCCGGGGCCAAGAACGCGGGGCTGCTGGCCGTGCGGATCCTGGCCGTTTCGCGTCCGGAACTGCGTCGGCGGCTGAAGGCATTCCATCGTGAACAGGCCGAAGCCGTCCTGGCGGCTCGTGAACTCCCGTGATCGACGTGCGAGGATCCTCAATGGCCGATCCCATCCTGCCGGGAGCGACGCTGGGCGTGCTGGGCAGCGGGCAACTTGGGCGGATGTTCGCCATCGCGGCCCGCCGCATGGGCTATCGCGTGCACGTGCTGTCTCCGGACGACGACACGCCCACCGGACAGGTCGCCGACGTGGAGATCAACGCTGCCTATGACGACCTGGATGCCATCCGTGGCTTCGTGCAGAACGTGGACGTGGTAACGTTCGAATTCGAGAACGTGCCCGCCGCCGCGGCCGAACTGGCTGCCGAACACGTCCCCGTCCGACCCGCCGGTCGGATCCTGTACATCACCCAGAACCGCCGCCGGGAAAAAACGTTCCTCCGCGAACACGGTTTCCCCACCGCTCCCTTCGAAGTGGTGGATTCTCTGGAAGCGCTGCGTGCCGCCGTGCTGCGGCTCGGGCCGCCGGCCGTCGCCAAGACCGCCGGCTTCGGCTACGACGGCAAGGGCCAGTACGTGCTGCAGAAACCGGAGGACGCCGAAGCCGCCTGGGCGGCGCTGAACAGCACCGACCTGGTCGTCGAGGGATTCGTGGACTTCCGCTGTGAGCTGTCCGTGGTCGTTGCCCGCTCGCTGGACGGGCAGACCGTCACCTACGGGCCGATGCGCAACGACCACCGCAATCACATTCTGGATGTCTCCGTCGCGCCGGCGGACGTGGAAAAGCACGTCGCCGCCGAAGCCCGCGAGATGGCGACGGCTCTGGCCGACACCTTCGACCTGGTCGGCGTGATGTGTGTGGAGCTGTTTCTGACCGGCGACGGCCGACTGCTGGTGAACGAGATCGCACCGCGGCCCCACAACTCCGGTCATCTGACCATCGACGCACACGTGACGTGCCAGTTCGAGCAGCAGGTGCGGGCGATCTGCGGATTGCAGCTCGGCTCCGCCCGCCAGCACACCCCCGCGGCGATGGCCAACCTGCTGGGCGACCTCTGGCAACAGGGGCCGCCGGGGTGGGACCGTGTCGCGCGATTCGCCGAAGTCAAACTGCATCTGTACGGCAAGCGCGAAGCCCTTCCGGGCCGCAAAATGGGACACCTGACCGCACTGGGACCGTCGGCCGAAGCGGCGGAAGCCCTGGTCCGGCAGGCCCGGGAGCAATTGCTGAATCCGGTATCCACCCGCTGAGCGTCGCCGATCGGCGCCGGCCGGCGACCGGCATCGCGCACCGATCGGAGCGGTACTCGTCTCCCCGCGAACCGTGGCGTCCCGCTTGGAGCGCTTCGCCGGTCACGGTGACCGGCCGCGCGGCATGGGCAGCAACGGTCACGCCGCAAGACGGCCTCACACCGCGCCGCACCGCCTCCATCCGTCCGCACCAACGCACAAAAGGCCCACCCGCCGAAACGGGTGGGCCTTTTGCTGAGGAACACGCGTCGTGCGCAGACAGCAGAATCTGCCGGTATGCCCCTTGCGTCAGGTCATCGTGACCGAGCCCGAAGATCCTTCACCAACACGCGCGAATCAGTGCCGTTGCCTCAGAGCAACTGCTTCTTGCGGCTGACGAGCGTACGAACGCGTTCCGCCAGCAGTGCGATGTCGAACGGCTTGCGGAACGTTTCGCTGAAGATGCTGCGATCGAAGCCGCTGGCCGTGTCCTCGTCGCTCAGCAGACCGACGAGCACGACATCCTTGTATTGCGGATTCTTGCGCAGGTTCTGAGCGATCATCAGGGCATCGTTGCGTCCCATGGCGAAGTCGATCACGACCGCGTCCGGGTGCAGCGATTCGGCCTGAATGCCTGCCTCGAAGCCGCTTTGCGCCACTTCGATCTTGAAGTCTTCCGACGGCAGGAATTCGCCCAGATTGTTCTTCATGTTGGGATCCGTGCCGACCAGCAGGATCTTGCCCATGGCTTCCTCTTCGAGTTCGCCCAGGGGCATACCATGCTCCTTGAGGAACCGAATCAGATGCTCGCGGGGAATCCGCCGGTCCTGCGATCCCGGAATCCGGTAACCACGAAGGCGACCGGAATCGAACCACTTGCTGACAGTGCGGGGGGCTACCTTACAGATCTTTGCTACCTGCCCAGTAGTGAAGATCGTTTTCATTGCGGGCTCCAAATTACTCTAGCAGACGACGAGTTCTGAGGGTGAACTCCAGCGCCTGCCGCGTCCGCCGATGACCGGCCGTCCCAGGCCGTAGGGTCCTTCGCATCATCGCGGACACGGAGATGGCTGGTCTCAGGGTTCACTCGGCACGACTGCCCATTGCAATCGACCGCTGCCGCAAAACGGGCAATTCCACAGACTGTTGTTCGACAGATGCGACCTCCCTTTCCGATGCCGACCAGGAAACTCGTTTTCCTTGTTCCGAGATCCGGTTCACATTGGTCAGGGCAAGCCCTCGCGACGGCCCCGCTGTTTGCGTGTCCGCCGCCGAACCGGCACTGCGGCCGTTGCGGACCTCCTCTCCGATCGCCTCCGTGCGATCCCGCCAGAACGTCCCGAAGACACAACCGCCCCGGAACATTCGGCAGGTGAGGTCCTTGCCAGCCGTCTGACCTATTCTTTCGGCCGCTCGCGTCCGACTTCTTTAGAACATCCCTCGCGCGCAACCGCTCCAAAGCGATTGCAAAGCCCCAACAGAATCGGGATTTACGAATCGAAGCGGTTTTGCCGGCCAACGACCGGAAGTGGGGCAAACCACACAGACTGTGCCGATTGCAACAATCACGCCGAAAACAACGATCGACGCAGACTCGGCAACGCCGCCGCCCCGCCGAACCGGCTCGGCAAAGCCCCCGCCACGCGCAACCGCTGGCCGACGAACACACGCCGCTGGATCGCCTGCGCGAAAGCCCTCGAAGGCCGACCGCCGCGTCCCACGCCTTCGATTGCACCACCGACCGCCCACGACCGCCCAGACAGCCAGCACCCCGGCCCCCAACGTCACACACAATCCGCCGCCAGGACCGCGCGGCCACCCATCACCGATCGCACCGGCCGGCCCGCCGCTCCCAAGCCGCCAGCCGCTTCAGCGCTTCCACGCGATCATGGTCCCCCAGCCGGGCGCGCTGCAGGGCCCGTTCCAGTACAGCGATGCTGTGGTCATAAACGCGGCGATCCACCGGAAACGGCGTCCCGTCCTTCCCACCGTGGGCGTGCGAATAATCCGCCCACCGCCGTCCGCGCGTCGCATCCGGTTCCGTGCTGGTACCGGCCGTATCCACCCCCTTCCCCGCAGCAGCAGCCGACTCCCCGGCAGTGGGAGGCGGTGTGGCGGGATCGCGACGTGAGACCGGCGCGTCATAGATCAGTTCCGCCACCAGCACCAGGCTGCGCAGGGCCACCGGTCCCAAGCGCGGCATCAGCAGCAACTGCGAAAACGCCTCCGGCTGGGTTTCGTGCCCCAGCACCAGCATGTCGCGCAACCGTCGCACGTTCACGTCAGCGGACAACACGCGGTGTCGGCGCGGTGCAAACAGCGTCGGTCCGCGCGTCGCCCGTTCGACCTCCGCGAGCAGCCGATCCGGACGCTCGCGAAGCATCTCCAGCGTTGCTCGGCGATTCGCCTCTCCCTCGGACGCCACCGCATTCAGCAGTTCGGTGAACGCCGGCGTCTCACACCGCCTCTCGAAAGCCGCATCCTCGATCCCGTGATGCGGATCGGACTCCCCCGATGCCGCCGTCTCCGACAACCAGTGGTAACGACGGGCCCAGCCGGTCCGCTCGTTCATGCCCTGTTGCACCACGGCCCAAGTGCCGTCTGGAGCGAACAGGAAACAGTGGTGATAGAGCTGAAATCCGTCCTGAACGGCGGCCGAATCCACCTTGGCACTCAACCGCGACGCCGCAACGAGTCGCTCGCCGTCCGTGATCGCGTGGCGGTCCGCCGCCCGCTCGATCTCCTCCGGCGTGCGGCGGCTGGTGGCACCCTTTCCACCGGCCACGAAGAACCCCAGATCGGCCCCCCGTTCTCGAGCCGCCTCTTTCAGCGCGCCACAGGTCACCGTGGTCAGCCCGGAACTGTGCCAGTCGAACCCCAGCACACAACCGAACGCCTGAAACCACCACGGATCCGCCAGCCGCCGCAGCATCTCGCCCGGCCCGTACTCGTCGACGACGGCCTGCGCAATCAGACCGGCCAGGCGTACCATGCGACGAAACAGCCACGGTGGCGCCTGTCCGCGGTGCAGGGGCAACTGCGCGATCCGTCGGTGCATGTCCGTCGCCCTTTACCAAACTGCCCGGCCACTCCGTGCCACCGGTTGCGCCGCCGTTTCGGCTCCACTCTCCACAGCGTGGCCGGAACGACGCACACTTTGTACCTTCTGATATCGAACCGCCACAGGTCACCCGGTCACTTCCGGACGACCGACCGGCAGCTTCACGGAGGCCCCCGCGATGGCAAAACAGCATTCCCCGCGATTTCTGCAGATCGTTCAGCAAGCCAAACAGCGGATCCGCGAGTGCACCGTCGAGGACGTGCATCGCTGGCAGCAGGCCGGCGAGTCGTTCATCCTGATCGACGTGCGGGAGGAGAGCGAATTTGCCGCCGGACGCATCCCCGGCGCGACGCACCTCTCCAAGGGCGTCATCGAACGGGACATCGAAAAGCTGGTCCCCGACCTGGACGCGAAGCTGGTATTGTACTGCGGCGGCGGATACCGGTCGGCCCTGGCCGCAGACAACCTGCAAAAGATGGGCTACCGCAACGTCGTCTCCATGGACGGCGGCTTTCGCGGCTGGAAGGAGGCCGGCCTGCCGATCGAATCCCCGGCAACGTGAAATCCGCCAGGCCGCCTCCGTCACGGCGGCGGCCCTCGCACTCGCAGGTCCCGAAACGACGTCCGACGCCAACAGGTACGGAAATCGGATGCCCTCCGCGGGACAAATGGGGTTGGCCGAGCGCCGCCGGCGGCGGTATTCTGCTTCGTCCGCACCCGTCGCGACGTGGCGAAGAAAGGGAAGAAAGGGCGGTGCGGCCGGGACTGCAGCGAAAAACCGTTACCGCCGAACATCCTCGCCACCGCGCACCGGCGGCCGCTGAAGCGGCCGGCACCTTCGGCCGTGCGGGCGATCGTCGTCGCTATGCCTCCGCCCGATGGGCACACCAGCGGATCACGGCACTTCCATGACCAGGCTTTCCGATACCCCATCCCCCGAGGAAATCCGGCGCGGCGCGCTGGAAGCGGCGGACGCCATCGACCGACTGGTCGGCGAGGACATCCCGCCGGAGCGTTTCTTTTTCGAGTACCTGCGCCGGATCGGCGAAGTCACCGGTTGCGTCGCCGCCGGTTGCTGGTTGTGCCATTCCGGCGGACAAGCCGTCCTCGTCGCTGACGTCGGCCTGCGGAAGGAACACCTTCTGGAGGAACCGCAGATCGCCGAAGCCGTCCAGACGGCCACGCGGCGGGCCATTTCGGAAAAGCAGCCGGTGATCGGCAGCCCCACGCCGCCTGAGGCCCGGGTCGCCGCCGTCCTTGCGGTTCCTATCCTGCACCACAGCGATGCTCTGGGCGTGATCGTCCTGTTGCTGCCGCCAGGAACGTCGCAGCCGCTGCGCGTCAGCCTCGCTCAGTACGTGACCCAGACGACCCGGGCCGCCGTGGAATACCTGCAGCGTCGCGGCGGGCAGTCCGATTCCGCTTCGGCCCCCCGAGGACCGGAACTGGCCCAGAGGCTGGACACGTTCAGCCTCCACTTGCACCAACGGCTTTCCCGCCGCCACGTCGCCGATGTCGCCGCACACGAGGGCGTTTCGCTGATCGGCTGCGACCGCCTCTCGGTCGCCGTGCAACAGGGCAAAACGACTGAAATCCTGGCGATGAGCGACCGTCAGACGGTGGACCCGCGCGAACCGCTGGTCGCCACCCTGCGGGAGATGGCCAACCGGATCATCCGGATGCGGGAACCGCTGACCTATAGCGGCAGCGCGGAGGGGCTGCCGACGCAGATCGAACAGCCGCTGAAAGACTTCGTCGCCGCCAGCGGCTCGAAGTGGGTTCACGTCGTCCCGCTGTTTCAACCGGAACCGCTGGTCGATCCGCACGACGAAGACGCCCGCGTCAAACCGCGCGAACCCAAACGCATTCCCATCGGCGGACTGATCGTCGAGCGATTCCACGAGGCCCGTCCGACGCCACAGATGTCCGACCGCATCGAACTGGTGGCGGATCACGTAACGGTCGCGCTGGCCGACGCATTGGCACACGAACGCGTTCCGGCACTCCCCCTGTGGCGAGGTATCGGCAATCTGCTGGCGCGGCTCGAAGGACGCACCGCGTTGAAGGCCGCGGTGATCACGCTCGCCCTGACCGCCACGCTGGTCGGCCTGGCGTTCGTCCCGTGCGAATACCGCGTGCATGCCACCGGCCGGCTGCTGCCGACCGGACAGCGCGGCGTGTTCGCGCCCCGCGACGGCCGGATTGTGGAAGTGTTCGTCCGGGACGACCAGCGCGTCCGGCAGGGCGATCCACTGCTGCGGTTGTTCGACCCGGAATTGGAAGCGGAGTTCGTCGAGGAAACCTTCACGCTGGAGACCGAACAGAAACTGTTGGACGCGCTCCGCGCCCAGGCCGCCGAAGCCACCAGCCTCGGCACACCCGAGGACGTTGTTCAGATCGACGCCAGGATCAAGGAAGCCGAACTGCGCATCGAAGCGTCACGGGAACGACTGCAGCGGCTGAGTGAGCAGCGGGACGCACTGCTGGTCCGCGCTCCGTGCGACGGAGTGGTCGGTACGATCCGGGTCGACCAGCGGCTTCGTCTCCGCCCGGTACGGCGGGGCGAATTGCTGCTGGAGATCTTTCAAACCGACGGAGAGTGGTATCTGGAACTGGACGTTCCGGAACACCGCATTGGACACGTCTATCGCGCTCAGCAGCGTCTGCGGACGCCGCGTCTGCCCGTCGAATACCGGCTGGCCACGACCACGACCGACACCTACGAGGCCTACGTCAGCGAATCGGCCACACGAGCGGATGCCTCGCCGACCGTCGGCGGCATCGTCCTGCTGACGGCCCGCCCGCGGCGGATGCCCGACCTGCCGCCCCGGATCGGAGCGGCGCTGGACGCCAAGATCTGCTGCGGTGACCGCACGCTGTTCTACGTTCTGTTCGGAGATCTGATCGAGTTCCTGGAAAAGCAATTCTGGTTGTGAAGACACCCGAAAAACCGTGCCAACATGCCACCACGTCGCACGTGCCGATTCTCGGGCTCTCGACAGCCACGCCGTTCCGGTCCGCCGACGCCACGTCACGGAGGACGCCATGACCGGTCTGTGTTACCGTGCGGTGGATTCCCGCAAGTCCGCCGAAGCCCGCTCCCGGACTGCTCGTTCGAAGTCATGCGGCTCGTGCCACGGCGCCGCGGTCTCTGCGCTGCTCGCGCTGATCGCCTCGGCCGGCTGCGCCGGTCCGCTCCGCCTCTCTCCGTTCGCCACGGCGAGCCCCCAGATGGCTGAATCCGCCGAGCTGAGGCGGCGGTTCGTCGTCGAGCGGTCTCCGGAAGCCATCCGCACACTGCTCCGGGAACACGTCGAACGCGGCATGACGCTCGAAGAAGTCCAAGCCGTGCTGGGCGAACCCGGCGAGCGGGTCTACGACGATGCCGCCATCAAGCGCGGCTCGCCGCTGATTCATCAGGCCGACGTGATCTATCGCTGGGGACCGGACCGCAACGGTCGCAGCTACTACCTGGCGTTCCGCGAGGGCAAGCTGGTCCACTTTCCTGCCGACTGAGCCGCCGCGTGCCGCGCCGACTCGCGCTCCGCCGGCCCGTCGCACAAGCATCGGAGCAGTTCGAGCCGGGGCGTTCGGCCGCGATCGCGAGCCCGACGCCGGCTGGAAGCGGGCCGTTCGGTTGTGCCGCACCGCCGGAATCCCCGACAATGTCTTCCACCACCACGCCGTTCCGACACGCCTGATCGGGGTGTTGCTCGTGGGTTCGATCGTCCGGGGGCCGGTTCCGTCTCTGCACGGACCGTCCCGCGACCGCGGTCGCCACCTGGATCACCCTTCCCGCCGGAAGAAGGAGCCCCACCATGAAGCGTCTGCTCGCCCTCGCCATGTCGATCGCCGTTTTGGCGCTCGCGGTCACGGCTGCCGTAGACCAGCGCAAACCGCTGGCGGAAGCCGTTCGCCTGTCCGCGGAGAACTTCGACGCATACGCGCCCGGCGGCAAGGAAGTCGACGTGATTTTCGGGGACTTCGTCCTCCGCAACGAGCATCTGGTGGCCGTGGTGGCCGATCCGGTTCCCACTCGCAATGCCAACATGACGGTCCGCAACGTCGCCGGGGCATTGATCGACCTCACCACCCGCAGCGATCAGTCCGACCAGTTGGCGGCGTTCTATCCGGGACCGCAGAACGTCGCATTCCGCAAGGCCCGGCTGATCCGCGGCGAGCAGACCGCAGACGGCAACGCGGTGGCTTCCGCCGACGGGCCGGTCGGCGTCGAGGTCATGGCAGCGGGAACGGACAATCGTCCCGAAGTCCGCGTGCTGTATCGACTGGCCCCCGGACAGCGATATCTCGAAGTCGTCAGCACGCTCACCAACACCTCGGACAAGGCTCTGACCGTCCCGCTGGAGGACGCGTGGCGCATGGACGGCGGAAAAGAAGACATGGTCAAGGCCCCCAACGGCACCCGCGAGTTCTTCTGGGTGCACGACCGTTACTGGAACCAGGCCTACGGTGTGGACTGTGCGGACCGGCAGATTCAGTCCAATTCGGACGCCCGGATGTCCCGGCTGCGGTACGTCGATGCCGGCGGCCAACACATGGTGCACCTGAATCCGGGGCAGTCCGTGACGCTGCGACGACGGATTTTCGCGGCACGCAATCTGGTGAATCTCCGGAGTCTTCATGCGCAGGCACACGGCCGGTCCGCCCGCCGCATACGGATCACCATCCGCGACGGGGGCCAACAACCGTTGCCGGCAGCCCGGATCGGCGTGAAACGCGACGGACAACCGCTCGGCACGGCCAACACACGCCGCGACGGAACGACCGATCTGCTGCTGGCCGACGGCGCATACACCGTGGACGTGGCCAGCTACGGCGTCACGCTCGCCCGGGATCTGCCGCTGAAGGTCGGACCCTCCTCCACGGAATTCCGCTTCGTGATCCGCAATTATCGCTCGGGACGCGTGGTCGCCCGCATCACCGACGAACATGACCGGCCGATTCCCTGCAAGGTGGAATTCCAGCCGCTGGGCGACACTCCGACGCCGAATTTCGGCCCCGAAACGGCCGCCTTCGCCGTGCGCAACCTGCGCTATGCCCCGCTGGGAACTTTCCAGCAGCTGGTTCCCCCGGGCCGATACCGGCTGGTGATCAGCCACGGTCCCGAATTCGACGCGGTATTCCGCGAAGTGACGATCCCGCCGGCCGGCACGCTGGAACTCCGCGAACGGCTGCGACGCTCGGTCGACACCACGGGGTGGGTCAGCAGCGATTTCCACAGCCACAGCTCCCCCTCCGGCGACAACACAGCCAGCCAGCTCGGCCGCGTCGTCAACCTGGTCTGCGAGCACATCGAGTTCGCGCCGTGCACCGAACACAACCGGATCGATACGTACGTTCCGCACATCAAAAAGCTGCAGATCGAACCGTACATCGCCACGACGTCGGGCATCGAACTGACCGGACAGCCGCTGCCGCTGAATCACCAGAACGCCTTTCCGCTGAAGCGGAAACCGCACACTCAGGACGGCGGTGCCCCGCTGACGGATCCGGATCCGGAGAAGCAGATCGAACGACTGGCTCTGTGGGACAACCGCAGCGAAAAGCTCGTCCAGCAGAACCATCCCGATCTGGGTTGGCTGTTCTTCGACAAGAACGGTGACGGCCGGCCCGACGGCGGCTACAAACGTTCGTTCCCCTACATCGACGTGATCGAGATCCACCCCATCGTCGATGCCCTGCGGCTCGACCCGGCCACTCAACGCGGCAAACGCACCTACAACAACCGCATCTTCAACTGGCTGCAACTGCTCAATCAGGGCTACCGCTATCCGGGCGTGGTCAATACCGACGCTCACTACAACTACCACGGTTCCGGTGGGCTGCGGAACTGGATCCGCTCCTCGACCGACGACCCTCCGCGGATCGACGTGATGGAAATGGTCCGCAACGCCACCGCCGGACGGCTGCTGATGTCCAACGGCCCGTTCCTCGAAGTAACCGCCAGCAACGGGCGTGGCGAATCCGCCGAGATCGGCCAGGAACTTTCCTGTCCCAACCGGCGGGTGCAACTGCACGTTCGCGCTCAATGCCCCAACTGGTTCGATATCGACCGCGTGTTCGTGCTGGTCAACGGTCGCATCGCGCCCGGGCACGACTATCGTCGCGCCACCCACGCGGATCTGTTCGGCTCCGGCCCCGTCAAGTTCGACCGCGTGCTGGAGCTGACGCTCGCCGGCGACGCCCACATCGAAGTCGTCGCCGCCGGGGAAAAGGCGACGCTGCAACCGGTTCTGGGTCCGTCCTGGGGCAAACAGCAGCCGGTCGCGTTGACGAATCCGATCTACGTGGACGTCGATGGGGGCGGTTTCCGGGCCAATGGCGACACTCTGGACGCACCGCTGCCCGTCAAACTGGGCGTGGAACCACGCCGTTGAGCCGCTTCGTGCGGCGTCGGTCCTCCGGACGGCAAACACACGCAGCGAACACGGACGGCCGACATGGCCGCCACGGCCGCCGTTCGACCGCCCACGCGGCGCCGCGAAGCTCCGGGCGGCAAATATCGACAATTTTCACACAGACTATTGTGGAAACCGGCGGCCGGGGGTATCATTCCGCAGCTACCGACATCGAGGGAGGCGGAACCGATGACGCCCCGGTTGGACGAAGCCGATCTGGAACTGTTGCAGGCGCTCAGCGAACGCGCTTCGGCAACGATCCAGGAGCTGTGCGCCGACCGCGGCGTCACGGACACGGCGATTCGGCGGCGGTTGGACCGGCTGCGGTCGCTGGGGCTGGTGGACCGGCGGTCGGAGTCGGAGGGCCGAGGGCGACCGCATCATCGGTACCGGATCACGCAACAGGGACGTGCCGAACTGGGCGACAACTATGCGACGCTCGCGCAGGTGCTCTGGCGGGCGATCCAGTCCATCGAGGATCCGCGCGTCAAGCGGCGGGTTCTGGACCGGGTCCGTCGTGAGCTGTTCGGACGGTTTTCTCTCGCCGGAGCGGCGGCGGTGACCGACCGGATGCGGCACCTCGAACAGGCGTTGCGCGAACAGGGTTACTCGGTGGAGATCGACTTCGAGCGTGAACTGCCGGTGCTGCAGGAACATTGTTGCCCATATACGGACCTGGCGGTGGCCGATCCGTCGATCTGTCGGCTCGAGCAGGACGTCTACTCCGACGTGCTGGGGGTGCCGGTGACGCTCACGCATCGCTGTGTCGACGGCCATCCATGCTGCGAATTCACGGTCCATGTGGATCAATCGTGATCGTGCAGGGGCTGGCCGCCGGTCGCCCGGCGGCATCGCCGGGCCTGCGACCTGACTGGCGTCGGGCGTTGCACGTTCGCCGCGGTCGCGGCCGCAGCGGTTGCATCCAGCAGCGGTCGGCACGGGCAGCGTTGATAATCGGAGTTGGACTGCTAAAGTGGCGGACCTGTTTCGGCGGCTGGCGTCGAGACGGCTTTCCGGACCCACTCGAAGGATGCGGACGACGCGACGATGAGCACTCCGACACTCGTTGGACCACCGACTTGGATCGACGGCCGATTCGAAGAAAACGTCATCCTCACGACGCTCGAACAGGCCATGAACTGGGCCCGTGAATGCAGCATCTGGCCGATGACGTTTGGCTTGGCGTGCTGCGCCATCGAGATGATGGCCACGGGAGCCAGTCGTTATGACATCGACCGTTTCGGCGCCGGGGCGTTCCGCGCCAGCCCGCGGCAGGCGGACCTGATGATCGTCGCCGGAACGGTGACCTACAAAATGGCCAGCCGCGTACGGCGGTTGTACGAGCAGATGCCCGACCCGAAATACGTGATCGCGATGGGCGCCTGCACCGTCGGCGGCGGACCGTACTTCAAATATGGATACCACGTGGTGAAAGGAGTCGACCTGGTGGTGCCGGTGGACGTCTACGTTCCCGGATGTCCGCCGCGTCCCGAAGCCCTGCTGGAAGGCGTGATGCGTATTCAGGACAAGCTCAAGGCGCACCGGATCGCCCGCGGTGCCGAAGAGAAGCTGCCCGTTCCGCATCATTCGGGCTTTGCCCGCGTACTGAAGTCTCTGGAGGTGTGATTCACGGGACGGACGCCGCGGAAATGCGGACCGGACGTTCGAATCGCCCGCACAGCGGCCGACGCAACGACGCATGCACGCCAAAAGGAACGCACTGGCCCGACGGGAACGGCGGACAGGTGGCGAATGAACCCCGAACTTCCGCTCCGGCTCGAGCACCGCGACCAGCAGGTGACGCGTCACCCAGTCGGCTGTGCACCACAGCGCGGCGGGGCCGCGACGTGAATGAAGGCGAACAGCGGCGCCAACGACGCGTCGCCCGACGTGCCTGTGGTCGGTGAAGACACCGCCTGCGGATGACACGGCAATCAGCAATCACAGGAATGCGAAACGAACCATGAGCAGCACGCTTCGGATCGAAAACCTGCATGTCGCCGTCGACGGCAAGGAAATCCTCAAAGGCGTCGATCTGACGATCCGCCAAGGCGAAGTCCATGCATTGATGGGCCCCAACGGTTCCGGCAAGAGCACGCTGGCCTACGCACTGGTTGGTCATCCCAAGTACGAAGTGACCGAAGGCCGGATTCTGCTCGATGGTGAAGACCTCACTTCGCTGGATCCGTGCGAGCGGGCCCGCCGGGGGCTGTTCCTGGCATTTCAGTACCCGGTGACGATTCCGGGCGTGCGGGTAGCCGACTTCCTGCGACACGCCGTTTCGAACATTCGGAATCCGGACCGCAAAGAAGGCGAGGAGTTGATTCCAATGCGTGAGTTCCGCAAGGAGCTCCGCCACTGGATGCAGGAATTGGGCATGGATCCGTCGTTCGCCACCCGGTATCTGAACGACGGCTTCTCCGGCGGCGAGAAGAAACGCATGGAAATCCTGCAACTGGCGATGCTGCACCCGAAGTTCGCGATTCTCGACGAAACGGACAGTGGCCTGGACAGCGACGCGGTCCGGGTCGTCAGCGAAGGGCTGCGCAAGCTCGCCGGCCCGGACATGGGTGTGCTGATCATCACGCACCACGAACGGCTGCTGGAGATGAATCCCCCGCAGTTCGTACACGTGATGCTCGCCGGCCGCATCGTCGAGACCGGGGACGCCGCGCTGGCCCACGAACTGCACGAGAAAGGGTACGAACCGGTTCGGCAGCGGCATCCGGACATTGCCGCCGAGGAAACCGCCGAACAGGCGGCGACCGCGGGGGCCGAATGACGTTGCTCCGGCAAGGCGTCCCGCAGGAGTGTCCACGAACGGAGGACTCCGGCGGCGGTCCAACGCGGCGTGACCGCATCAGTCGCCGCTTGACGAACACATTGGGAGGGACCTTCGCATGGCGACCGACCTGAAAACGACCGAACATGACATCGGGATCGGCGAGTACAAATACGGCTTTCACGATCCGACCGACAAGTACGTCTTTCGCGCCCGCAAGGGGCTGGACGCGGAGATCGTTCAGCAGATCTCGGAGCTGAAGGGGGAGCCCCCGTGGATGCGCGAGTTTCGTCTGAACGCGCTGAGGATCTTCGAACAGAAGCCGATGCCCAACTGGGGCCCGGATCTCAGCGAACTCGACTTCCAGGACATCTACTACTACATCAAGCCGACCGACCGGCAGGGACACAGTTGGGAAGAAGTTCCCGATGAGATTCGCCGCACGTATGAGCGGCTGGGCATTCCCGAGGCCGAGCGGAAATATCTGGCGGGCGTGAAGGCACAGTATGAATCCGAGGTCGTCTATGGCAGTCTGAAAGAAGATCTGGCCCGTCTGGGCGTGATCTTCACCGACACCGATTCGGCGCTGCGGGAGCATCCAGAGCTGTTCCGCGAATACTTTGGGACCGTCATCCCGCCGACCGACAACAAGTTTGCGGCCCTCAACTCGGCCGTGTGGTCCGGTGGCTCGTTCATCTATGTCCCGCCCGGCGTGAAGGTCGAGTACCCCTTGCAGGCGTACTTCCGCATCAATTCCGAAAACATGGGGCAATTCGAGCGCACGCTGATCATCGTCGACGAAGGGGCCGCGGTGCATTACGTCGAGGGCTGCACGGCTCCCACCTACAGCACCGAAAGCCTGCACTCGGCCGTCGTCGAAATCATCGTCAAGCGTGGGGCACGCTGCCGGTACACCACGATCCAGAACTGGTCGAGCAACGTGTACAACCTGGTCACGAAGCGTGCCGTCTGCTACGGCGACGCGTTGATGGAATGGGTCGACGGCAACCTCGGGTCGAAGGTGACCATGAAGTATCCCGCCGTCTATCTGCTCGAACCCGGCGCCCGCGGCGAAACGCTTTCGATCGCCTTCGCCGGGCGCGGGCAGCACCAGGACGCCGGAGCGAAAATGGTGCATTGCGCACCGCATACCTCCAGCCGCGTGATCTCCAAGAGCATCTCCAAGGACGGCGGCCGCTCCAGCTATCGCGGCCTGGTGAAGATGGAGCGGAACGCCCACCATTGTCGGGCCAACGTGGTGTGCGATGCGCTGATCCTCGACCCGCGCAGCCGCAGTGACACCTACCCGTACATCGAAACCGAAAACAACGACGTGGTCGTCGAGCACGAGGCGAGCGTCTCGAAGATCGCCGAGGAACAGCTGCTGTACCTGATGAGTCGCGGCCTGACCGAAGCGGAAGCCTCGGCGATGATCGTGACCGGCTTCGTCGAACCGCTCGTGAAAGAACTCCCGATGGAATACGCCGTGGAAATGAACCGGCTGATCGAATTGCAAATGGAAGGATCCATCGGCTGAGTGCAAACAGCCGAGCGGCCGGCCACCGTCGCCCGAGCGGCGATCGCACTGTTTCAGCGTCCTCCACACGTCTCGCCGCGATCGCAGCGGCGGGAGGGAGGCTTCGCGGCAGCGACTCTCCGACCGTATTGCGGTGCGGCTGCTCCGCCGCAACGCATTCAGGTCGTGCCTTTCCGAACGCGGCGGCCGCCGGTTGGCGCACGACACACACCATGCCGAGCCGCCCTGATGGGTCAGTCCGCGGCGCAACAGCCCACAGCTTGGAAATTCTGCAAGCACCATGAGCACCGGTTCCGCAACCGAGATCTCGATTCCGCCCGTCTACCGTGCGTTTCTGCGCGACGCGTTCGAAGCGTTCCTGGCCGAACGCGACGAACCCGACTGGTTGATCGACCGCCGGCGCCGGGCATTCGACTGCTTCGAACAGTCCTTGACGCAACCGCTGGAGCCGGAGGAATGGAAGCGTCTGGATCTGCGGTTGTTCCACACACTGCGATTCACGCCGCCGGTCCGGGATCGTAGTGGGCTGGTGACCCAGGTGGATACGATGCTGGCCACGCGGACCGAGTTCGGTGCGTCCGTTTCGCACACGGACGGTACTGCCGGCCCGAGCGGAACCCGCGAGCTTCCCGCCGGTGTGGTCTTCTGTCCGTTGACCGAGGCCGTCCGTGTGCACGAAGACATCGTGCGCGAACACCTGATGACTCGTGCCGTCCTCCCGGACACCGATCGCTTTTCGGCGTGGCATGCGGCGTTCTGGAACGGGGGTGTTCTGCTGTACGTTCCTCGGGGCGTCGTCCTCGACAGACCCCTGCACAGCGTCCTCGGATCCTCCGCGGCCGACGCCGCCGACTTTGCCCACACGCTGGTGGTACTGGACGAAGGGGCGTCGGCGACGTTGCTCGAAGAGACCGCCTCACTGAACGCCGAAGGTAGTGCATTGCACGTGGGAGCGGTCGAACTGCTGGTCGGTCGCGGAGCCCACCTGCGATACGTTCAGATTCAGAACTGGAACGAACGCACGTGGCACTTCGCCCACCAGGCCGGACGCGTCGAACAGGACGGATTTCTGCAGTGGACGGTCGGTGGCCTGGGCGCTCGATTCGCTCACATCCATCAGACGGTGTCCCTGGACGGGCGGGGAGCCGGAGCCGAAGTGAATGGCGTGAGCTTCGCCACCGGGCGGCGGACGCTCTCCTATTACACGCAGCAGACGCATTGCGCCGCGTCCACACGCTCGGACCTGCTTTACAAGTCGGTGCTCCGCGATCGCTCCCGGGTCGTCTGGCGGGGAATGATCCGTGTCGAGCCCGAAGCACAGCAGACCGACGGCTATCAACGCTGCGACGCGTTGCTGCTGTCGCCGGAAAGCCGCATGGATGCGATCCCGGGTCTGGAAATCGAAGCCGACGACGTGCGCTGTACGCATGGCGCGACCGTCGGCCGCGTCGATGACGAGCAGTTGTTCTACTGCATGACCCGCGGTTTGACGCAGCACGAAGCCATGCATCTGATCGTCAGCGGCTTCTTCCAGAGTGTCTTCGACCGAATCCCGGTCACGGAAGTCCGCGAAGCATTCGACGACGCCGTCGTGCAAAAGCTGGGATTGGGTGACTGATGCCCCGTGAACTGATCGGTACGAAGGACGAAATTCCCGACGGCGGACGCAAGTCCGTGATCGTCGACGAGACCCCGGCGCTTCTGATCCGTCTGGGGGACCGCTTCTACTGCATTGAAGACGTGTGCTCGCACGACGGCCAGCCGCTCACCGACGGCCCGATCGAAGACCGCTGCATCGTTTGCCCGCGACACGGCGCCCGATTCGACCTTGAAGATGGGCGGCCGCTACGGATGCCCGCCACGGAACCGATCCGCGTGTTTCCGCTGGAAGTCGACGCCGAGGGTCGCATCTTCGCCGTTCTTGGCGACGAGCCATCATGAACCGTCCGGGTGACGACGGTCACGAATCGGACCGAGCGGGCCTGTCACACCGTCCGCCGGTTGCTGACCCGAAGAGCGGCGTTCGTAAAAGCGGTCCACACTTGCCGGATCGTCGCGCATTCGCTCGAATCGGTGGCACCGGCCGAATCGGGTCCCGACCGGCACGTCACGGCATTCAGAGGATCCGCTCGGCACCCCGAGAGCGGACCGCTCTGCAACCGGCGAGTACAAACCGGCAAAAACCGACCGATGAAAGACCTCCTCGCGCGTCTCGGCTTCGTCGCCGTCTGTGTCCTGCTGCCCGTGGCCTGGGGCATTGCGGTCAATTATGCCTTCGATCTGTGGCACCAGAAAAGGCGCCGCGCGTCGCTGAATGACGACGAGTCCGTCTTCCCGGACTATCAGATCTGAACGGACTTCCGATTTCCGCAGACCGCGGGCTTGTCAGACCGGGCCGCGCGAAATCCCAAAAGCCGTCGGCACGGCCCTGTATTTCAACCGCTGCAGGGCCGTGTCGCCTGGAAGGTGCACTCACGACGCTCGGTCGGCATCGAGCGGCGGCGGCGTTGTCATCGTACCTCCGAGCCGACGCGTCATCGGGTCTTCGGCGGGTTCGCCGGGGCCGCTGTGAAGTCCACCGGTTCCGGCCCTGTCGTCGAGACAGGCTGCGCGGGGGCAGCATCCGGCATCGCGAACGGGCTTGGCGCAACCATTGGCGCGTCCGGACGTTTTTCAGCGCTCACGGCGGCGGCGTGTTGGATTCCGGTCGCTGTGGCGCCCGCGTCCGGGACCTCCAGCCCAGCCGACTGGATGGACGTTACGGCGCGTGGCGGTTCCGAAGGCGTCTCGGTGTGTTCGGCAGTCAGACCGGACGCCAGCGCGGCCTGCTTCTCCCGGCGCAGTTCGTCGAGCCAGATCTGGGCCTGTTTCAAGGTGGGTTTCTTCAGAACGGCCTGCACGAGCCGCCGTTCGGCTTCGGCGATGCGGCCCTGCTCGTAGAGGATGATGGCCAGGTTGTAGTCGGCTTCCGCATCTCCCACGAGCTGCACGAAATGCGGGCGGGCTTCGGAGATGCGTCCGGCGCGGGCCAGCGCCACCGCGAGGTGGAAGCGATAGGACCGTTCGTCCGGTGCCAGCTTCACGGCGAGCTTGAGCGCCTCGGCCGCCTCATCCCACCGCTTCCGGCCGGCGAGGAACTGTCCCCAGGCATGGGCCACCGCGGCGTTCTGGGGGTATTTTTCCCGCAGTTCGCGGAGTCGCTTTTCGGCCTGAGCCAGCTCACCGCTCAACGCATCCAGCCGGGCCAGTCCCAGCGCTGCGTCCACGGAGTCCGGCTGCAGCCCGAGCACGATTTCGTACGATTCCCGCGCTTCCTGGACATTCCCCAGTTTTTCCTGCCACGTGGCGTACGCCATGTGGGTCTTGACCGGGTTCTTCAGGTATTTCTTCGCCGCAGCGATCTCCTTGCGGTGTCGCGCGGCGGGATCGTCCGATGCGGTATTCCAGGACGTGGTGGCGCAGCCGGCGATGCCGAGCATCAGCAGACAGGCGCAACTGAAGCGCGACAGTGGCTTTTTCGGCATCGTGCACCTCCGTGTGCTGGCGAATCGGAATCGCCCGCGGCGGCGACCCGAACCATGGCGGAATCGGCCCACCGCCGGATAACGAAAACCGTTGCGTGGGCGGTGCCGCGTGTGCGCGTCAGACTTCACAGAAAAACCGCGCAGCCGCTTCGGATACGACCTGCGGCGTCAGCAGCACGCGCTGCTTCGTGAATCGGCAGATCGAGACCACGATCTCCAGTAAATCTCGCGGGTCGCTGGCTCTGGGAGTTCTGCCGCGGTCGTAGTAGTTCTGGAAAAGAAAATCGATCACGTCGGGTACGAAGGGGATCTTTCGCTGCCGGCAGCACAGGCGAAAGATCGCAGCGTACGTTTCGCGGTCGGGAGGTCCGATGGGGATCTTGTGCCGAATCCGCCGCAGGAACGCGTCGTCCACCAGCTCGCGCGGGTCGAGGTTGGTCGAGAAGATGATCAATTGCTCGAACGGCACGGCAAATTTCTTTCCCGTGGCCAGAGTGAGATAGTCGACCCGCTCTTCCAGCGGCAGGATCCAGCGGTTGAGCAGATCGCGGGGACTGACGATCTGCCGGCCGAAATCGTCGATCAAAAACACCCCGCCGTTCGCTTTGATGTGCAGCGGCGCCTGATAGAAACGGCTGGTCGTGTCGAACCGCAAATCGAGCATCTCGAGCGTCAGCTCTCCGCCGGTGATCACGACGGGACGCCGGATCCGTCGCCAGCGCATGTCCGGCAGGTCATCCGGCACGGCCAGTTCGACATCCGGAGCGGACGTTCCGGAGAGCGTATCCGCCCACCCCGCAGCCAGCAGTTCCGCGTCGTCGGTCGTCTGATGCAGCGTCGGGTCGAACACGGTGATCACGTGCCCTTCCGTCTGAATCGCGTAGGGCACGTAGATTTCGCCGCCGTAAACATTCAGAAAGCTTCCCAGCCCCTTGGCGATGACGGTCTTTCCGTTTCCCGGCGGTCCGTAAACGAAAATCGATCGACCGCTGCACACCGCCGGCCCCAGCTCCCGCAGCGTCTCGGGCCGGATGATCAGATGCTCGAAAGCTTTCGACAGTGTGTCCGGATGGCAGGGGATTCCGGCCACGGTTTGCCGCCGACACTGCTCGGTATAGTCCGCCAGCGACACCGGAGCGGGCCCGACGTACCGCGAATGCTCGAACGCTTCACGCGCCCGGAGCCGACCGAGATCCGTCAGATGAAAGCGGTAGGAAGGACGTCCGATCAATTCCCCGGACGTCACCTCCACGCACTTCTCTTCTTTCAGGAAACGCAGCGCCTGATCGACCACCTGAAACGGCAATCGGGCATTGCGGGACAATTGCAGTCCCAGCAAGGCGCCGTGCAGGTACAGTTGCTTCAGCAACAGGTCGCACAGCTGCGTCAGCGTCAGTCCGCTTTCCGCCAGACTGCGTGGGGCCCGCGGCGGCTCGATTTCGGACTTTCGTTCCCTGACGCCGGATCCGGACGGCATGCTCCCGATCGACCGCGGGCCGCCTCCCGACGTATCCTTCCGCGACGCCGTGCGGTCCGTCGACCGGGGCGCCACGACGACGCCGTCGCGAGCCGCATCGACCGGAACGCTCGGTCCCAAGGCGTCCGCGGCGGGTGTTCCGCCCGCGGCGGCTTTGCCATCGTCGAACAGATCCGCGTAAAGATCCCCACCGCTTGCCGCCAGAGTACCTCGCTGTGAGGCAGAATGCTGCGACTCCCCTGGCCCGTGCGCGGGGGTGGACTCACCGGCCGAAACGCCAATGTGTTCGTCGGTCATCGGTCCTCTCACACATGCGCTCGCGCCACCGATCGGATTCCCGCCCACGGTGGGAGACCGGCAGCGATCCGTGCGCACCAGCGCGTGCCTGCGGGCGCAGCCGACCTGCCCCCCACAGTGCTTAGCTCGCAAACGGTGGCCGGGCAAACGGAAACAGCACGCCGGCCGGTTCGCCGCACGGATCACGCGGGGTGAGGTTCGGAAGGTCGTCGGCCGCGAGCGAGCGCTTCGCAGCCGCCGCACCCGTCCCCGATCTCACTGTGGAATGGTCTGAGAACCGGTGGAACCGGATCCCCCGCTGGTGATCGGATCGGTGATTCGCGGCGACGGAATGGTGTCGAGGTAGTTTTTGCGGATCGTCTCGATTTCTCCGGCGGGGCGGCCCAAGGGCCGCGTCACCCGCAGCATGATCGGAGGCAGATTCGCTTCTCCCACCAGCTCGATCGCAGCAGAGCGCACCGACGCCACACGTTTCTCGCTGGCCGATTCCGACCTCGCGGCCTGTACGAAGGCCACGCGGCGTTCGCTGGGCGTCAGCTCGATGATTCGCCGCAACTGCTCTTGTCCTGCCAGATTGAGTTCATGCGTATCCGGGTCGAAGTGGTAGTCATACAGCGTCGTAGCGGCCACCCAGCCGTTGTCGACCTGCTGGCGCGAGAACTCGCGCACGCTCGCCCGGTCGTAGCACTGGTACGGCCACGGCCAGTAATGCGCTGCATGGTATTTGTGTATCGGCAGTTGCGCCGGACCGGTGGGTCTCGGATAGGGCGGCCACAGCTTGCCCTTGTAACTCCACTGCCGTGCCCCGACCGGATCGTGCGCACGAGCGGCATACCACTGTGCCCGGCTCTGGTCCTTTGGTCTGCTGCCGAACCAGTTCCATGGTCCGGCCAGCACGGAACTGGTGGTGAACGCCAAGAGCAGGACAATCCACGCGCACACGCTCTTATGCCGTACACCAACCATGGCAGCCTCCCTGCGAACGCATCGCCTCAGGACGCACGGTCGCGCCGCCCCCGTACACACGCATCCCTCCGGAGCGGCAGCGCACAACCGCTAGCACCGGTTCTATCGGCAATTTCCACCCGGCCGAATCAGTCCGGTCGGCCAATCCACGAACATTTGCCGTGACGGACGCTTTCGCGCCGACTCGGAGCACACCGAGTCGCTGGGCCGGAACTGCCGATCGGCGCTCCGGTCGACACGTCTTTCTTCCCCGCGCGTGGCGCCGCGGTCGAGAAACTGGGCAGCCCAATGGCATTTGTAGCCGAGTCTCCCCTCCGCCAGCGGCGTTCGGCGTCGCTCCGCCGCAACATTCTTCAGAGTCCGAAGTTACGACGCCGATCTACGGACAACCGCAAGTCTGCCGCGTTGCCGCCGGCGCTCGGGCGGACACGGAGGTGTGTTCCGGGAAGCAAGGAGACATTGGTGAAACCGTTGGAGTGCATCGAGCGGAGCTGCTTTCCCGCCAGTCAACGCAACTCGTTGCATCAAGCGCGATCGGGCAGGACACAGGTGCGACGGCGCGCGGGTGCGGACTCCACAAGCATTGCACACACGCGAAACGGAAGACCGAAGGAGCCGCTGCATCGCTCCGTGCTCCTGCTGCTTGTGCTGGCTGCCAGCCAGGCCATGGCCGACGGCGGGCGTGTCACACGGATCCCTGGGCCGTTGCACGCGGGCCCGCCGGCGCAGCGTTCCGGAGACGAGACCGGACGCGTGCGTCTGGTGTTGCTGCAACCGCAAGCACCGAACCCCGAAGACCCGACGTCGCAAACCGTTCCGCCGGCACCCGCGGCGGGGCAAGGCGAAGCGGCGGCGACCACGGAACCGTCGGAGTCCGGCGAAGAAGAGTCGTCGCTGCCCGTACTTCCCGAAACCGAGGTCGTCGCCGAGCAATTCCCCCGCGAACCGCTCAGCGGTGAAACCGTGCTGAGCGCAACGGCGACCCCCACCGGTCGCGGCGCGTTGGGCAGTTCGGTGACCGTCATCACGGAGGAGGACATCCGCCGCAACGGCTATCAGACCTTGACCGACGCCCTCCGGGGTGTCCCCGGCCTGGATCTGGTGCAACGGGGCGGTCAGGGGAAATTCACATCGGTGTTCCTGCGCGGGGCCAACTCCGAGCACACCAAGGTGTTGCTGGATGGAATCCCGCTGAACGATCCCAGCACACCGGGACGCCAGTTCGACTTCTCGAACATCCTGTTGGACGACGTCGAGCGGATCGAAATCGTCCGCGGACCTCAAAGCACGTTGTATGGGTCGGACGCCATCGGCGGTGTGATCAACATCACGACCCGCCGCGGCAGCGGACCGCCGGCGGCCTACACCCGCGTGCTGGGTGGTAGCTTCGACACGTATCACCAGATTGCCGGCGTCTCCGGCGGCACCGAAACGGTGTACTACTCCTTCAGCGGAGCGTACTTCGATACGAACGGGTTTTCGGCGGTCAGCCCCCGGTTCGGTGGCGTCGAACGCGACGGCTTCCAGAGCGGCAGCATCGCCGGCCGGTTCGGATGGACGCCCAACGAGGCGTGGGACTTCGACGTCGTACTGCGGTACATCGACTCGGAAACCGAAATCGACGGCTTCCTGGCCGACAACCTGCTGGTCAATCAGAGCGAGGAGTTCTTTCTCCGCACACAGGGACGCTACACGATGCTGGGCGGCCGGCTCCGTCACCTGGCCGCGTTCAATTTCGCGAACTACAACCGCGACGCTCCCGGCGGCTTCCAGCAGTTCTTCGATGGGGAAACACGCCAGTTCCAATGGCGAACCGACTGGACAGTGTGGGACACGGAGGCATCGCAGAACGCGCTGAGCATTGCGGCCGAATACTGGCAGGAAATGGCACGGATCGACAATTTCGGCGGCCCGATCGATGCCGGGCAATTCAGCCGCACGATCTGGTTCGAAGACCGTCTGGCGCTGTCCGACACACTGCACGTGACCGCAGGCTTTCGGCACGACGACTACAACCGCGCCGGCACGGCCAACACGTGGCGGGTCACTTCCCGCTGGTGGGCGCTTGCCGACACGGCCCTGCACGGCAGTATCGGCACGGCATTCCGCGCTCCGGCGATCGCCCAGCTGTTCGGCTTCGGCGCGAACCCCGCCTTGCGGCCGGAGCGCAGCCGCGGATGGGAAGTGGGCGTGGAGCGGCATTTCTTCGACGGCCGCCTGGTGGCCGACGTGACCTACTTCCGCAACGACTTCCACGACCTGATCATCAACGGCCCGCCGCCGACCTACACCTTCATGAATATCGGCCGCGCCCGGGCTTCGGGGATCGAGCTGACCACGGACTGGCGGTTGACCGACGCCACGTCGCTCGGATTTTCGTACACGCACACCGACACGCTGAATGCGGTCGATCGCACGCAGCTGCTTTTGCGTCCGAGACACAAGATCGGAGCCGTCCTGCGACACGCCATCGCCGACGGACGCGGCATGCTGGTCGCTCGGTTGCGGTGGGTCGGCCGGCGGTTCGACTTCGGCCCGGTCGAACTGGGTTCCTACACGGTGGTCGACGCCTCGTTCACCTGGGACGTGACGCCCTGGATGCGGGTCTTCGCCCGCGTCGACAACGTTTTCGACGAGCGATACGAGGAAGCGTTCGGATTCTCCACCGCCCCACTGTCCGCGTATGGCGGCGCCGAAATCCGACTGGGCGGCCATCGACGTCAGGCCGTGCAAACATCCGGCGGGTACGGGAGCGGATCCCGCTGACCGGCTTCCCGGAAGCCCTTCAGCCGAAGCTGACAGGAATCGCAGCGGCCGCACGGACGCCCGTCCGGCAGCGGATCATAGCAACTGTGCGTCAACGAGTAGTCGACCCCCAGTTCCGTCCCGCGGCGGATGATTTCCGCTTTGGTCATGTGAATCAGCGGGGCGTGCACTTTCCAATGCACACGTCCTTCCACACCGGCTTTGGTGGCGACCTGAGCGAGCCGCTGGAAGGCTTCGATGAACTCGGGACGGCAATCCGGATAGCCGCTGTAATCGATCGCGTTCACACCGATGAACAGATCCGAAGCGCCCAGCACTTCGGCCCAGGCCAGAGCCAACGAGAGGAAGATCGTGTTCCGCGCCGGCACGTAGGTGACGGGAATCCCCGAGTACATTTCGTCCTCGTCACGATCCTTCGGAACGGCGACATCATCGGTCAGTGCCGAACCACCGAAGGCGCGCAGGTCGAGCCGAATCACGCGGTGCTCCACCACACCGAGGGAACGGCAGATCCGCTGCGCCGCCTCGAGTTCAAAGCGATGCCGCTGGCCATAGTCCACCGTCAGCGCGTGCACGCGAAACTGCTGCACGGCAATGGCCAATGCGGTCGCGGAATCCAACCCCCCGCTGACGAGGGCCACGGCAGGGGGTGCGCCGCTGTCATTCATCTCTGATCTCCCTCGACCGATTCCGAACGGTGGTGCAGTTTGGTTCAACCGTCTGGGCAAATTGTGCCGATTGTACGGATATCCCGGGCCGCAGTGCAGCCACGGCCATGCTGCGCGACGCTCGCGGAACCGGGCCGTCCCGCCGCCTCATCTGTGGCGGCACGAGCCGCTTCGCCCGGTTCGGCAAAATGACAGGGCCGACCCGTCGGCGAACGGCAACCCACGTTCGTGTCGGCGAGCGAGGCATCGCATCCGGCGCACGACGGGCACCGTCCGGCGACGGAGACCGCCGGCACGCGGTACACGGTGCCGGTGCCCGACTGAATTATGCCGTCGAGGTTTGGATCCGTGGCTTCACCGCACCGCCAACACATCCGACCGTCTGACCAGCGGCGCCGCCGGCAACTCGGTCCGCTGCGAACGGCCGCGCACCGGTGGCTCACCGGATCGGTCGGCCTGTTGGTCTGGATGTCGGCAGTGGCGGTCGCGTGGACATCCGACAGTGCACCGCGGCAGTGGAACGGTTCGGCTGCGGATTTCGTTGCCGGCGCCCGCGCACCCGCCCTGCGCGTCCGCGTTCCCGGTCCCTCGAGGCCCGTAGCGGCCCCCGCTGCCGCGCGACCGCCGCGTTTGGCAAACACGTTTCCGCCCGCCGACGCGGCCTCCGCGAAAATCGTTCGCTGCGCGATCGTCCCCAAGCAACCGCGGCAGTACCATTTTGCCATTCTGGGGGCCGTGCGCCGTCCGGGGGTATACGCCTTGCCCGTCGAACACCCGCGGCTGGGCGATCTGATCGTTCAGGCCGGCGGTTTGACACCTCACGCACTGGGCGACGTGCGGATCGTCCGCTCGATGCGGAGCGCCCTGCACGTATTCGTCGGGCCACGTGGCTTCTCCGAACAGGTCGCGGCAGGACGATTTCGCGGCGCCGCGGCACAGCCGTTGATGTCCAATGATGTCGTCGTGGTCGAACCCAGGCGGCCCCGTTCCAACGGCCCGAAGGTGATCGCCGTGGCGCACACGCCGGCAACGGAGGCCGGCACGGGCGCGGTTTCGTCGATTCAACTGGCGCTGTTGGGTGTCGCCGAGCATCCCGTCGTCGTCAGCATCCTGCCGGATCGTGCCAACGTGGGCACGGTCCTGAAAGATCTCGGGCAGGAACCTGAACTCGCTCGCCACGTCCGGCTGGCCCCGCCGACGCGATTGGGCATCCGGCCGCTGCCTCCGGAGCGGGCCGCCGATCCGGCTGCCGTGATACTCGTCAGCGGTGACGTCGTCGTTCTGCCGCGAAAGAAGCTGAAGCCGGAGGCCCTGCCCGAACTGCCCGAACCCATCGTCGTGACGCAATGGCCTCCGCTGAGCCCCGCCGACGTCCCCGAACGATCGACTCCGACCACGCCAGGTCAGAAAGCGCCGGGCGACAGCGAACCACCGTCATCGACACCGAAAGCGTCCACCGCCGGACCACAGGCGGCGAATGAACGGGAAACTTTGCTTCAGGCCCCCTCGGCGAGCTCCGCGCCCGTGGTGACGTCGCCGTCAGGCGCACCGGCGCGGCCGCCCGGACCGCCGATCACCGCCCCTCCCCCCGTTCCGTCGCCCGTGCCGAGCACCGCACCGGGGAATTCCGACGGGGCCCGCAATCCCGGCCCGCCGTCCCTTCCCGACAAGCAACCGGTCCCGGGCTCCGCTGATCCGCACGCCGCGGCGGCCGATCCTGCGGCTCCCGCAGCCACGTCGGACGCACCGGTCCGTGACGCCTCACGACATGGACGTGGTCCCCGACCAGCGCGCTCCGCCGGATCGGGAAACGACGCCGGCGTGTCGGACACCGCTACCGATTCTGGAGCCCGCGGGCACGCGGCCGTCCCGCGCTCGGAATCGCGAGCGGCTCAGGACGCCTCGCCGTCATCCCCAAGCAGCCCCCTCGCCGAAAATGCCGGCCCGGCCGGTGGCGCCGCGGCTGCACCGGGGTCGTCCGAGCGGGCCCATTCCGCTGACAACGTGCCGTGGCCGCCGTTCCCGTTCGCAGTGGAGCGGCGGGACGCCGATTCGCGGAACGCCTCCGGCGGGAACGCGTCCGTCGGTGCAGCGGCGCCGCGGCCGTTGGGGATCCTGGACGATCCCGCAATCGCTTTGCAGCCGCTGCCCAAAGCGACCGCATCGGACCCGATCGCGGATCGAGGGACGGCAGGAACAGACGATGAGGGCACTTCCCGGGCAACGGATGCCTCTCGGACTTCCTCGGCAGTACGCGCGAATCGAGCCACAACGGCGGACGGCCGACTGGACACCGTGCCTGCAGAAACCGACATCGCGGGCGCCACGGCAGGCGCAGCCGGAAACGCGATGACGCCGAAACACAGCGGGTGGCTCCGGTGGCTTGGAGCGGCGCTGTCGGGGCTTGCCCTGTCGATCCTCGCTCTGCTTGGACTGCTCTCCTACCGGCACTTCGCCACCGCACACCGGGAAGAGCGACCGTCTCCCCGCCCCCACTTCCGTCCAGCGCCAACGAGCCGGTGGACTGCTTCGGCGCCGGCCGCGGCGGGCGCGGCTTCGTCCGCGAGCCACGACGGCATGCCGTCCGTCGCCGATGGCGGCGATCAAACGCCCCAAGACGGTGATGCCCGCGAATCAACGGAAACGGTCCGTCCGGTGCAATTGGATGAATTGCTGCACGGCGCCGTTC
>RFHO01000346.1 GCA_003696385.1 Planctomycetota bacterium
GAACCGATCGTCAAACGCGAACTGGTACGCCGCCGCATCAGCCGGCTGGGCGGCTTCATCGTCGCCTGCGACGCCCTGACCGAGTGGTGCGGCTGGCTGCTGGACGAAGGCTTCCGCGGCGAGATGGAATGCATCGTGGCCAAGATCTTCGGCAGCGAGGCGCAGAAGGAAGCGGCGATCGAGCTGTTCATGAAGACGCACGGCGGCCGGGCCTTCCTCCACGGGCACCTGTTCGGCGACTACGTGCACGAATTCCTCGCACCGTGCATCTACGAAGGCGAAGGCGAGATGCTGGGCATGGCGTTCTTCAAGTCCCTGATCAAGGAACACGGCCGGCGATTCTTCGAACCGATCGGCAAGGCCCTGATGGCCGCCGGCATCCGCAAGCCCAACCCGCTGAATCCCGCGCACGCCTGGGCGCTGCGCAAGGCCGTCACGCCATACCTGCTGTGGAAACTGAAGGACTTTTTCCGCTTCCCCACGCCGCCGGCGCTGCCGCCGATGCCGCGAAACCTCCGCGAGCACGCCCTGTTCGCGGCAACACAGTTGCAGCGGTCGCACCGCGAACTGGACGCGCTGATGACCCGCTACCAGCTCAGCCTGGCCGACCGGCAACTGGCGATGTCCGAACTCTCGCAGCGCATCCAGTCGATGGTCGTGATGCTCGTGACGGCCCTGCACGCCGCGCGGCAGGACAACGAACTGGTGGCCGAAGCCGCCACCGTGCTGTGCGATGAAATCCAGCGGCACCTGACGGGACGCCGGCCGACCACCGCGGAGTTCAAGCGTCTCAGCCAGACCGGTGCGGCCATCGCCGAGGGCGGCTTCCCACCGCTGGAAGGCGTGATGGCCCCGGACATCCTGATGAAGTACGACCAGTGACTGGTCGGTAGACCGCCGACCACCAACGCCCGCGCCGACGCATGGGCCGCTGCCTTCGGCCGGTTGAAACGCCGTTCGCCTCCCGGTACGTTCGTTGATGTCCTCTTGGCCCCTGCGGCAATGCTTCGGTCGAGCCCGCGGCCGCGGGCATCGACCGCGCACGGCCGTTGTGTGGTCGGACACCACGCGAAAGCCGACCGCTCTCCGTCGGGAACCCGCAATGCATCCCCAAGCCCCCATCTCCGCCTCGACATTCTCACGACGTCGGCTGCTCGGCATGGCCGCGAGCACAGCGGCGATCGCGGCGCTCGGCCGAGACGCCATCGGCGGCCGCGACACGGCTCCGTCCCCCGCCCGGATCAAGAAAGCCGTCAAGTTTCACATGATCAAGGAAAACCTGTCCGTCCTGGACAAATTCAAGCTGCTGGCCGACCTGGGCTTTGACGGCACGGAGATCCATGTCACCACGAAGGTCGACCGCTCTCAGGTCCGCAGAGCGATCGATGCCACCGGCGTCGTTGTCCATGGTTTTCTCAACAGCAGCAAACCCGACCTGAAATATGCCATCGACACCGCCAGGTTCTACGGAGCCACCAGTGTCCTCGTGGTCGCCGGCAAAGTGGACAAGGACCATCCCTACGACCGCGTTTATCGCCAGCAGCAGCAGCGTATCAGGGCGGCGTTACCCTATGCGGCCAAGCAGGGCGTCAAACTGCTCATCGAAAACGTCTGGAACAATTTTCTGCTCAGTCCGCTGGAGATGGCTCGCTTCATCGACGAACTCGACAGCCCCTTCGCCGGCGCCTATTTCGACGTCGGTAACGTGCTGCGACTCGGTTGGCCCGAACAGTGGATCCGCATCCTCGGCCGGCGGATCGGCAAACTCGACATCAAGGACTACAGTCGCCGAAAGCAGAACCAGGAAGGACCGCGCCGGGGATTCGACGTAGAGATCGGCGATGGCGACTGCGACTGGCCGGCGGTCCGCCGCGCACTGGCCGAAATCGGCTACACCTCCGGTTGGGCAACCGCGGAAGTCCGCGGCGGCGACCGCAGACGCCTGGCCGAGATCGCCGAACGAATGAATCGAGTCCTGGACTTGTGATCCGAACGCAAAGGAGTCTTGCCGTGACACCCGAACCCGTACAGCCGGATATGCCGTCGCCCACTACCCGCCGACATTTTCTCGCCCGTACCGCTGCAACGGCCGTCGGAGCGGGCCTTGCTCTGGATCGGAGGCTCGCTGCGGCCGCACACGTATCCAGCGACGAAACGCTGAAAATCGGTCTGGTTGGGTGCGGCGGACGCGGACGCGGCGCGGCGATTCAGGCGTTGCGTGCCGACGCCAACACGCGGTTGATCGCGCTGGGCGACATATTCCAAGATCAGATCGACAGTACCCTCCAGTTGTTCAATCGCTACGGAGGCGACCTGTCATCCCGCATCGACCTGCCCGCCGAACGCTGTTTCGTCGGGTTCGACGCGTATCAGAAAGTGATCGACAGCGGCGTGGACGTGGTCCTGCTGGCCACCCCACCGCACTTTCGGCCGCAGCATCTTGAAGCCTGCGTGAAAGCCGGCAAGCACGTCTTCGCCGAAAAGCCGGTCGCCGTCGACGCCCCGGGTGTCAAACGCGTGCTGGCCGCCAGTGAGGCCGCGAAAAAGAAGGACCTGGCGGTCGTTTCCGGACTGTGCTGGCGCTACCACTATGTGGCGCGAGCCTCGATCCGCCGGATCCACGACGGCGCGGTCGGCAGGATCGTCGCGATGTACTCCGCATACAACGCCTCCCGCCCGGGCAAACCATGGCCGATGCGCCACGAGAAAGGCTGGAGCCCCCTCGAATGGCAGCTCCGCAACTGGTACTGGTTCACATGGCTTTCCGGGGACCACATCGTCGAACAGGCCATCCACAGCATGGACAAGGCGGCTTGGGCAGTGCACGACGCGCCGCCAGTCGCAGCCGTCAGCCTGGGCGGCCTGCAGGCACGCCGCGGGCCGGAACTCGGCACGATCTACGACCACCATGCCGTGGTCTACGAATACGCCGATGGACTCAGACACGTCCACACCTGTCGACAGCAACCGGGCTGTGCCAATGACGTTTCCTGCCGCATCGTCGGAACCAGAGGTGTGTGTGAAATCGAACGAGGCATCATCCGCGACCACGACGGCAAGGTGATCTGGAAGTACAGCGGTCCGAAGGGCGCACCGATGCACCAGCAGGAGCACAACGAGCTGTTCGCCAGCCTGCGTGCCGGCACGCCGATCAACAACGGCCACTACATGGCCATGAGCACGATGCTGGCGATCCTCGGCCGAATGGCCAGCTATACCGGCAAGAAGATTTCCTGGGACCAAGCCATGGCGTCGAAACAGGACTTCACTTTGCCGCGTTACGACTGGGACGTCTCCGTCGACGTCCCGCCGATCGCCATTCCCGGTGTGACGCCGTTCGTTTAGTCTCATGCGGCGAACGCGCCACGCCGACGCCCTGCGGCGTCCGGACCCCGCAGCGGCTGCCGTCACGGGCGGCCTGGCGGTGTCCGAAGTCCATGCTCCGGTCACTTCACCCTGTTACTTTGGGGCCGGTCCATGAGTCAGACCGTCCACGAGGAGCAGCCCGCCGACCATCGACGGACCTCCCGCTCCACGCGGCTCGTCTCGCTGGACGCATTTCGCGGCTTCATCATGCTGACGTTGGCCGCAAAGGGATTCGGCTTCGCGCGGACGGCCGGCAATCTCGGCCATTGGCCCGAGCCCGCAGCTCAGGGCATCGCCGCCAAGATCTGGTATGCACTGGCCTTTCATACCACTCATCCGCCATGGAACAGCCAGTTCCATCTCATCGGTTGTTCTTATTGGGATCTCGTCCAGCCCGCGTTCATGTTCATGGTCGGAGTCGCGATGCCCTATTCGTACGCCGGTCGGCACGCTCGGGGTGACTCGCCGCTGAAGATCACGCTTCATGCAGCGTGGAGGTCGATCGTGCTGGTGCTACTCGGCGTCTTCCTGCAGACACGCAACGGCGACGGACGAAACCGCCTGCTGACGAACGTCCTGTCCCAAATCGGTCTCGCCTACTTTCCGGTCTTTTTGCTGCTCGGTTGCAGTTTCCACATCCAGTTCATCGCTGCCGTGGTCGTCCTGGTCGGCTACTGGACGCTCATGGTGTGTTGGCCGGTACCGACCAGCTTGTCCCAAGCAGCAATCCAAAGTCTGCACGACGTTTCGCTCGCCGCCGGAGGGTTGGCTCCCCATTTTGCCAAACATGCCAACGTCGCCGCCGCGTTCGACTTCTGGTTGCTGGGCGAACGCAACCCCGGCGGTTACGCCACGTTGAACTTCATTCCCTCCGCCGTGACCATCCTGCTGGGAATGATGGCCGGCCGGCTGCTGCGGGAGCCGAAAACGGATGGTGAAAAACTGCGGCATCTGCTCTCCGGCGCGGTGATCTGCATGACGCTTGCGGTCGCAGCGAGCTTTACGGTCTGCCCCGTCATCAAGCGTATCTGGACACCGGCGTTTACGCTGTACAGCGGAGCGTGGGTGTTGGCCATGCTGGCGTTGTTCTACTGGCTGGTCGACGTTCGGGGTTCGAAATGGTGGACCTTTCCGTTGATCGTGCTGGGAACGAATCCGCTGGCGATCTACCTGATGTCGATGCTGCTGTCGCACTGGATCGCGCAACAACTGACCGTCTACTTGGGTGACCAATGGTTCACCGGCCCCTATGGGCCGACCGTCGAGGCACTGGCAGTGCTGACCGTGCTTTGGCTGGCCGGATGGTACATGTACCGGCACCGGATATTCATTCGAGTCTGAGCGCACTTCACACACCCGAGCTCGCCGGCGCAACAACAAGACGGGCGATCCATGGTGTTTTTGACAATCGACGTCCTCCCGGCACAAGGCGGTGGGCAGTGGCGCCGACAGTCGTGCAACAACCGCCGACACGGCTCGCGAAACGTCACGCTGTACAGGTAGGGACCCGATGATCATTGCCGGACATGTCGTGCACACCGATGGCGTGCGTCAGCAACAGATCGCCATCGAAGGCGAAACGATCGCCGCGGTGGGTGAGAATCTGGGAAGGCCCGACCACGAGTTCGGCGAGGATTGCCTGATCTTCGCCGGCATGGGCGACATCCACATCCACGCACGGGACGACGTGAGTGAATCGCAGACGTACAAGGAAGACTTCCGCACGGTCGACGCCGCGGCAATCCACGGAGGCGTGGTGCACGTCGCGGACATGCCCAACAACCCCGTGCCGCCGATCGACGATGCGTCC
>RFHO01000347.1 GCA_003696385.1 Planctomycetota bacterium
GCGATACCCCAGAAAATCAGCACTGCCGAAATCGCAATCATGCAGATCAATTCGGTGTAGACCAGATCCGGCCACACCAGAACTTTCTCATTGTGTTCCGCTTCCCGGACTGGCCGCCCGGCCGCAACCCGGTCATCGTTCTCGACGGCGCGATGCAGGTACAGCCATGTGAAATAGCCGACCAGGAACAGCATACCCACGATCGGAACATTGTCCGGCTTGCCGACAATCTGCCGAAAGTCCCAGTCGGTCATACTGATTGCGAGAAACAGCAGTGCGGCATTCAGCACGATCCAGCCCGACGTCGGCTTTGCAAACCACCGACGCCCGGTCAACACCGCAACAAACACCGCCACAGACACGGCAAAGTACACGCTGGGATTGGCGATGAAACGATCGACGGCGTTCTTGAACCCCAATGGCAGCCGCACGAGGAAGTGTTCCGGATCGCTGGTGTTGGTGAAGTGAGCGATCGACAGCATCAACAACAGCGCCGCGTAAATCGCCCAGAAAGCAGCCACCGGCGCCTCCGTACCGCCAAAATAGCGAGGCAGCCGGACGGCCCCGTCCTTGTGATAGCTCCTCCAGGTCCAAAACGCATTCATCACGAACAGGATCAGGTACAGCCAACCCAACCCGGTGATGACGGCCTTGGTTAGATCCGGATGCGGGTCTAACATGCGTTTCCTCGCTCACCGTTCAGCAACACACCTTCGTCGCGCGCTGCGCTCCGGCCGTTCCGCCGCCGCGTCGCACTGCGCCGGGCCACCACCCACCATAGCCGGGGCGGCTGCCCACGGCGCCGCGATCGCACGGCAGCTCGCACTCCGGTGACCTGGCCTGCCCTCCGTTACAGTGGCTGACTGATGCCACCATCCTTGCGAACCCGCCAGAAATGGATTGCAATCAAAGTGGCCACCACGAGCGGGATCGCCACACAGTGCAGGATGTAAAACCTGTTGAGTGTCGCCTCGCCCACGGTGCGACTGGCCAGCAACAGGAACCGCGCGTCACTGGCATTTGTGATCAGCTTGTACCCCCCGAGATTCAGCAGCTGAAAACCGGGGCCCTCGTGCCCGAGGAACGGCGTCGCGCGGGCCATGTTGGAGCCAACCGTGATGGCCCAGATCGCCAACTGGTCCCACGGAAGCAGATATCCCGTGAACGACAACAGCAGCGTGAGCACCAGCAGGATCACTCCGATCACCCAGTTGAATTCGCGCGGCGGTTTGTAGCTGCCCGTCAGAAACACGCGGTACATATGCAGCCACACCGTGATCACCATTGCGTGGGCACCCCAGCGGTGGATTTCCCGCATGATGCCCAGCGTGTTGACATCCCTCAGGGCCAGAATGTCATTGAACGCCCACTCCAAGGTAGGCCGGTAATAGAACATCAACAGAACGCCAGTGATCGTCTCGACCAGGAACAGGAAGAAGGTGATGCCTCCCATGCACCAGGTGTAGGACAGGGCGATCCCTTCCTGCTTGATCGACACGGGATGAAGATGGAGGAAGAAGTTGGTCAACACGACAACGATCCGGTTCCGGCGGTCATACGGCGCCGGATGCCGGAAGATGCTCTTCCAAATCTGCGTGTCGCGAATGAATTCACCGATCGACATTGAATTGCAACACCCCGCCTATCGACGAAACTGACTGCAATACCGTTAGATCCTGTGCCGCGCACCGCTCGGACCGCAAACAACGCCGCAGCCCTGCCGGTGGCACCCACGGCAAGTCAGCCGGCACGGAAAAAGACGTCCGCGACTGTTCGCACAGACGCCACAAAAAACATTCGGCCCCTCAAACCAACGACGCGTCGACATAAGAGTCGGGATCCTCCCACTGGCCGAGCTCCTCCTGGAATCGCCGGCTCTTGTCGACTTCAAGCTGCCCGTCCGGAGCCAGCGCGATCCCCACCCTCTCCAATGGCCGTGGAGCCGGACCTTCAAAGTTGATCCCGTTCATGTAGAAACCCGAGCCATGACAGGGACACTTGAACTTCTTTTCCGCTTCCAGCCAGTTGGGCGTACACCCCAGATGAGTGCACACCGCCAACAGGGCATAAATCAAATTGCGCCCCTTGTAGGTATCCGTATGGACGATCCAGATCCCGCGCGAGGCCTTCCACTTGGTGGAGACGGTGTTCAGCGGGTAGTCACTGGGCGGCCCGACCTTGAATTTCATCGGCGGCTCGACCAGCACATTGGGAAACATGAACCGGGCCAGCGCCAGCAGTGACGTCACGGTCGTCGCCGTCAAGAACGTCCACGCCGCCGCAAACGGGGTGGCGACCAGACTGAGAAGAACGCTGCGCCGCGGAACTTCCTCTTTGGGCCGCACAGGCGGAACCGGCGGCTTACGCGGCAGCACCAACGGCGGCGCCGGTGACTCGGCCTTCTTTTCCGCCGGCTCAGGCCTTTTCCCCGTCTTGACAGCTTGAAGCATCTCTTCGAGCGACAGCTTCTCTCCCGAGGGCCCCGCAGCTTTGGCTTTCGCAGGCTCCGACGGCTCCTGGGACGCTGGGGCTTTCGCCGGCGCTCTCTGCGCCTCGGCTCTCGCAGCGGCGAGGATTTCCGCCGTCGTCATAGGTTTTTTCGGTCGGGCGGCAACGGCTGGACGCTCTGCCTTTGCCTCCTCGGAAGTAGGCTTCGCAGGCGCCTCCGCGGCCCCTCCCCCGGCGCCCTGAGCCCGCGCCAGAGCAAGAATCTCGGCCGTACTCGCCGGCCGTTTCACCGGCGGCTTCGCCGGAGCTGGCTTTTCCGCTTCGGCGGCGTCCGTCTTGGCCGCTGGCTGCCGCGCCGCCTCCTCGGCGGCTGTTTCTCCGGCTGCCTCCCGCTGCTCGGCCGCGGGTGCGGGCTCGCCCCCCTTCTGGGAATCAGAGGCCTCGGCAGGCTTGGCTCCGCCGCCGTTGCGTTTGGCGGGCCCTTCCGCTCGGGCGCGCGCCAGGATTTCTTCGGTCGAGAGTTTCTTTTCGGCCATCGCGTGTCATCCGCCGGCAATTGGAAAACCTGCAACGGAAGGCCGGGAGTCTCGCCCCCCACGAACGCGTCCGTCCGACTGCGCTCGGAAGGACACGATCGCGCGCCCCCGCGGCGTGCCCGGAACGCGCGCAGTGGGCAGAATGGCACACCAAGATCCAAGCGGCCGCATTGTGTCAGAGGCCCCACACAGCCGCAAGGTTCGCAAAAGGCGTGTCCTCCGTTTTCCCGAAACAGGGAGCCGTTCAGCCGACGACATTCCCACCGGTGGGAACTCGGGGCACTTCGCAGTGAAGCGGGAGCTGGTCACGTTGGAGGCCGGTCACGCAGTGCGTTGCCCGGTGGCCGACTTCAAGTCGAGGCCGACGGCTTGACGA
>RFHO01000348.1 GCA_003696385.1 Planctomycetota bacterium
ACGGAATCCTTTGTTCGAGATGGCCTGTCGGCAGCGAGGCCTGGCGGACGGGCTGCGGCAAGCCTTGGCGGCGTCCGTGAGGGCGGCGCGAGGACAGGTCGCAGCGAAGTAGTGCCGCAGCGAGGGGGAAGGGGCCAAACGTCGCGTGCGGTGGCCTCGCATGCCGGTTGCCGGCCGGTTGCATGTCGTCGCGCCGCCGTCTGGCGGCGGGGCAACGGCAAGGGGGCAGGAAGGCGTCACGGAGGGCGATGCGGTGGGGACGGGACGAGTCGTCTGGGGTGTTCTCGAGCCGACCAGACATGGCGCGTGGTTCCGTGTGCTCAAGGATGGTGTCCCACGGGACCGGTCTGTGGGCCGACGATCCGGTGGTGGGCGTCGGTTCTGCACGATGGCTTTCGCGCGCGGGCTCGCAGCGGTGGAACGGCCGCCACCGGAAGTTCGGCGGGTGTTCGACGTGTCCCCGGGGGCCGAGTGACTGCTGGCATGCGTTGGCCCGCGGCGGACGTCATCGCCCCCGGGTGCGCGGGAAACGAATCGGGCCGTCGTCCAGGATGGGGGATGTGGATCGTTTCGGCGCGGCGCGCGTCGTCGCCCGGAAAACGTCTTGGAAGTCGGGCCGGAATGTCGAGACAGTCTGTGGATTCGACACCGCGGGGGTGCGGCGGTTATGGCAGACGATTGTATGTGTGGGCGAGCGTTTGGGTGAGGCCGGCGCAGGGAAGCGGCCTTTGCACCGTCAGCGATCGATCGAATAAGGAGCGGTAAAGGTGCATCGATTGGATCCTGGTCTGAAAGCACTCATCGACAATGGACGCGAGCGGGGCTACATCACGTTCCAGGAGGTGGACGAATACCTGCCGGACGAGGGCGGTGATCCGCGGATGGTGGATCACATCATCCTCGCCCTGGAGGAGACGGGGCTGGACCTGATCAATGATCCGAATGCGAAGGATGAGGAGCCGGAGCAGCCGGAACAGCCGGAAGTGCCGCCGGACGTGGCGGAAGTTCTGGGGAAAGGGGACCTGGAAGGTGCCGAGCTGGGCGACGGTACGGCCGGCGAGGAAATGGCCAAACAGTACATGAGCGAGTCGGTGCTTTCGTCGCGCGATCCGATTCGCATGTATTTGAGCCAGATGGGGAACATTCCGCTGCTGACGCGCGAAAAGGAGATCTTTCTGGCCAAGCAGATCGAGATCTGCCGCAAACGGTTCCGCCGCACGGTGGTGGAATCCGATTTTGCATTGGCGCAGGTCGTCGCCGCTCTGGAGGGTGTGCATCGCGGTGAATTGCCTTTCGAGCGGACACTTCGAACGTCCGAGACGGAGAATGCCCGCAAGGATCAGATCGAGGGGCGGATGAAGCCGAATCTGGAGACGTTGCGGGCGCTGATGCCGCTGAACCGGAGGGACTTCGCCATCAGCCGGGATCCCAACGCCAGCCCGGAGGAACGTGAGGCGGCCAAACGGCGGATCGTATTGCGGCGGCGCAAGATGTGTACCTTGGCGGAGGAGCTGAGTCTGCGCACGCAGCGGTTGCAGCCGATCATGAAGCGGCTGCACGCACTGGCCGAGCACGTGGAAAACCTTCTGAAGCAACGCGACGCCTTGCGGGAGCAGGGCCGCACGGGCGAAGAGCTGGCCGCTCTGGAAAACGAGCTGGAAGAGATCACGGCGCAGACGCTGGAAGAGCCCGAGGAGTTTGTCGCGCGGTCCCGCGAAATCAAGCGACGGTTCGATGCCTGGACCTTCGCCAAGCAGGAATTGTCCGGTGGTAACCTCCGACTGGTCGTGTCGATCGCCAAGAAGTATCGCAACCGTGGCCTGAGTTTTCTGGATCTCATTCAGGAAGGCAACGCGGGGCTGATGCGAGGCGTGGAGAAATACGAGTATCGGCGGGGCTACAAGTTTTCGACGTACGCCACGTGGTGGATTCGCCAGGCGATCACGCGGGCGGTCGCGGACCATGCCCGAACTATTCGCATCCCCGTGCATATGTTTCAGAGCATTTCGATGCTCAAGGCGCGTTCCGAGCAGATTCGCCAGCAGACGGGGCGCGAGCCGACCATCGAGGAACTGGCCGAGGCGGTCGGGATGAGTGTCGAAGAGACCGAGCGGATCATGAAGACGTGGAAGCACCCGATCAGCCTCGACACTCCCGTCGGCGAAAGCGAAGACAGCAGCTTCGGAGACTTCCTGCAGGATGGTGGCACGAGCACGCCGGCCGATTCGGCGATGCACGAAATGCTGAAGGACAAGATCGATCACGTCCTGAAGAGCCTGACTTATCGAGAGCGGGAAATCATCAAACTCCGCTATGGCCTGGGCGACGGCTACAGCTACACGCTGGAAGAGACGGGACGCATCTTCAAGGTGACCCGCGAACGGATTCGGCAGATCGAGTCCAAGGCGCTGAAGAAGCTGCAACACGCGACGCGGAGCGTGCACTTGCGCGGTTTCGTCGATGCGCTGTTCCCCAATGGCGACCAGGAGTCCGATGAGGAGACGGTCGGCAGCGGTCGGCGTTGAAGGTCCGGCGGCTCGGGCAAATGCCGGGGCTCGGCGGCTGGCGGAGAAGCTCCGCCGGGCTTCTTCAACGGTGGTTTCCGCGCGCCGAGCCACCTCGTCCAGGCTCGGCTCCCGCCCCTTCTCCTGCAGCAGTTGGCGCGACACGTTGCG
>RFHO01000349.1 GCA_003696385.1 Planctomycetota bacterium
ACCGCGCGGGGAGGCGACCACTCGGTCGCCACTGAACGCCGTCGACCGCGAACTCGACGAGCAGTTGCGGCCTCAGCGGTTGGCGGATGTCGTCGGCCAACGGAAGGTCGTCGAACGGCTGCAGATTCTGCTCGACGCCGCGCGCATCCGCGGTGAGCCGTTGGGCCATCTGCTGCTCGACGGACCGCCGGGACTTGGCAAGACGACCTTGGCGACCGTGATACCTCGCGAATTGGACGTCGAGTTCCAGATCGCCTCTGGCCCGGTTCTCAGCGCGCCGAAGGATCTGCTTCCGTACCTGACGAATGCCGCGCCGGGATCCATACTGTTCATCGACGAAATCCATCGCCTGCCGGCGGCGGTCGAAGAGTTTCTCTACCCGGCGATGGAGGACTTCCGCGTTGACATCACGCTGGGGGAGGGCGTCAGTGCACGAACCATCAACATGCCGCTGAAGCCGTTCACCGTGATCGGAGCCACGACACGCAGCGGACTGCTCACCGCTCCGTTGCGGGACCGATTCGTCAACCGGCAGCGCCTCGATTTCTATTCGGACGACGAAATCGCCGAGCTGGTCCGGCGCAACGCCGCGAAGCTGAAGACGACGGTCGAAGAGGCCGCAGCATGGGAAATCGCGCGTCGAAGTCGAGGGACGCCCCGCAAAGCGAACAACCTGTTGCGCTGGACACGGGATTATGCAACGGCGCGGGCCGGCGGACACATCACTTTACAGGTGGCGTGCGACGCACTGCAGATGTTGGAAGTCGACGCGATTGGTCTGGAAGAATTGGACCGTCGATATCTGAAGACGTTGATCGCTGTCTTCGGCGGCGGTCCGGCGGGCATTCAGGCGCTTGCCCACAGCTTGAACGTTCCCGCCGACACGCTCGAAGACGAAGTGGAACCGTTTCTCCTGCGGCGTGGGTTGATCCTTCGCACTCCGCGGGGGCGGACGGTGACCGCGGACGCGTACAGCCATCTCGATCTGCAGCCTCCGTCCCAGCCGCGGGGGCTCGCCAAAGAATCGGATCAACACGGGCCGCCGTCGCACCAGCCATCGCTGTTCGACGAGTGAGTACTCGAGGTCCGGATTGCGCAGTACACTTCGCCGTCCGAAATCGGTCTCCCTGCTGAAGGGAGAACAGCCGCTCTGCAGGGAGTTCGCCTCGCCGCGCGTGCGATTCTTCGGAACGCGAACCTCGTTGATGAGCCGCTTGCCGAGCTCGGTGCCAGCGGCCGGGGAGGAATCGGATGCCCGATCGACGTGAGTCGGACGCGACACCGGAGCGGCCAAGGTCTCCGGCAGGCTCTACCCACGTCGGCTGCGAGCCGATCTTGCGTTCCGATTTCGCTCTGCTCTCTGCGGCCGTGCGTGGTGCGTTGCAGCCGAAAAACTGGTCGTTGGGCCTGTTGCTCGTTGTGGCGATCTGGCTGCCGACCGCGGCGAGCATGTCGTGGTTGCACCATCGTCCTTTGCGGCTGAACCCCACGTACGAGTATTTCGGGCTCGTCGAGCCGGTTGCGCCGGGGGATCGCGCCTCGTATGGTCACGATTTGCGTGCGATCGTTCGCGACGGAACGCACGGTGCGGCCGCGTGTTTGCACGAAGTGTTCGACACCGTTGCCTCCGCTGTGACGGTGGGCGACACAGTGGGCGTCTCCTGGCCGCAGGCGCTGGCCTCTCTGGCCCGGCTGTTTTGGCTGGGCTGCGTTTTCGCCGTGCTGGGAGGCACTCTGACTCGCCGTCATTCCTATCTGCTGGCGCAAGCCTGGGGCGGTCCCGTGCGGCGCAGCCTGCGGTTCGCCAGCCAAAACTTCGTTCATTACTTCACGGGCGTTCTGCTGCTGGCGACGGCGGTCATCATCCTGACCGGCGTGCTCCGACTCCTCCATTGGCCGCTGGGTTTGATGGTGAATTCCAACGGTAAACCGCCGCTCGCGGTACTTTTCGCCACGCAGATTGTCGCCGTTCCCGTCGCACTGCTGCGAAGTGCCGTGATCATTCTGTGGGTGACCGGCTGGCCGCTGATGGTGGCTTCCGTGAGCGCCGAGGGAATAGACGGATTCGACCCACTGGCGCGCCTGCGGCACTACTTCGCGCGTGGCCCGGTGGCCGTGGCATGGCTGGCCGGGCTGTACGGAGGCATCGGTGCAGCCGTCCTGTGGGCGATATTCACGGCGTTGCGAATGCTGATCGTCGTGTCCGTGTCTCCGTGGTCTGCGCACATGACGTGGGACTGGAACGCCGCCGGGGTCGAACCCTGGGGGACGCGCGACCTGCTTCTTCGATTTCTGGCGGCCGGACTGATGTGGACGTATTTCTTCCTGGCATACGCCGGGATCTACCGATCGTTGCGTTTGCGTGTCGACGGCATACCGATCACCGAAATGTGGGACGCGCCGCCCGAATCGGGTGCGGCGACCTCTGAGGAACTCCAGCCGGGGAATCGGGCATCGGCGATGGGGACCGCAGAACCGGCGCCCGCGGCATCGCGCGGATGAGTCCCGCGACACCGCAAATCGGCAGCTCGTCCCACTGACCAGACATCGAGTGGCACACGGTGGAGACAGGGTTCGACTGGTTGCGCAAAGGGCCGACGTTTCATGTCGTGCTCTATCAACCCGACATTCCTCAGAATACCGGGAACATCGGCCGGACCTGCGTGGCCGTCGGTGCAAAGCTGTGGCTGATCCGGCCGCTCGGCTTCCGGCTGGACGATCGCCTGCTGCGGCGGGCGGGCATGGATTACTGGCCGCATCTGGATTGGGAAGCGGTCGACAGTTGGGAGGAATGCCGGGAACGGATCGGCGGCTCGCGAATCTGGCGGTTCACCAAGACCGCCTCCCGCCTGTTCTGGGATGCCGACTTCCGTTGGGGCGATGTTCTGCTGTTCGGCAGCGAAACGCGGGGGCTCCCGCAACGGATTCTGGCGGAACGACCGGAGATGAACGTGAAGCTGCCCATGCGGCCGGCCGTGCGGAGCCTGAATCTGGCCAGCACCGTCAACACGGCGGTGTACGAAGCGCTGCGACAGAACTTGCGGGGTAGGGCGGATCACTGAAAACACCTCCTCCAGCGGCAACGACTGACAGGAGTGTTCTTATGAAATGCGCTTCGTTCGGAACCCCCGGACCGGCCGGCCGCGTTCGGGACGTCGCCTGCTTCTCGCTCGTGCTGATAGGCCTGTCGGTGTCTGCCGTGACGGCGGAATCTTCGCAGCCGGCCAAGTGGCGGCCCGCGGCGCTGCGTGTTCCCAAGGGACTGATGGTCTCGGTGGCCGCTGCACCCCCGCTGGTGCGTCATCCCACGTTCGCCTGTTTCGACGACCGCGGCCGGTTGTACGTTTGCGAAAACGCCGGCGTGAACCTCAGCGCCGCGGAACTGGAAAAACAGTTGCCCAATCGGATCCTGCGGTTGGAAGACACCGACGGCGACGGGGCGTTCGAGAAGCGGACGGTCTTCGCCGATCGCATGACTTTTCCGATGGGGTGCGTCTGGTTCCGAGGAGCTCTTTACGTTGCGTCGCCGCCGCACATCTGGCGATTGACCGACGCGAATGGTGACGGCGTCGCGGAACGCCGCGAAAAGCTGGTCTCCCGTTTCGGATATACAGGCAATGCCGCCAGCATCCACGGTTGTTTTCTCGGCCCCGACGGACGCCTCTACTGGACGGACGGCTTTCATGGGCACGAGTTTCGGGACGCACAGGGCAAGAACGTCAGCCGCCGGTCGGGATCGTACCTGTTTTCGTGCCGTCCCGACGGCGGCGACCTGCAGATCTTCTGCGGCGGTGGAATGGACAACCCGGTCGAAGTGGACTTCACTTCGACGGGCGAAATGCTCGGAACAGTCAACATCCTCTACACGCGGCCGCGTGTCGATTGTTTCGTTCATTGGCTCTTCGGTGGAGCCTACCCGCACCGCGAACGAATCCTCCAGGAATGGAAAACGACCGGTGAGCTGCTCGGGCCGGTGTACCGCTTCGGACACGTTGCGGTCTCCGGGACGGTCCGTTACCGCAGCGGCGTCCTGTCCCGAGCCTGGTGCGACGATTTCTTCGTCACGTTTTTCAACTCGGGCAAAGTCGCGCGGATCGAACTCGAACCGCGAGGTTCGACGTTCGCCGCGTTGCAGCGTGAATTCCTCGTCGCGGAATCTCCGGATTTCCACCCCACCGACGTGCTGGAGGACGCGGACGGAAGCCTGCTGATCGTCGATACGGGCGGATGGTTCTATCGCGGCTGTCCGACGTCGCAGTTCGCCAAGCCCGACGTGCTGGGCGGGATCTATCGCATCGCTCCCTCGGCGTTTGACGGGCCTTCGGATCCCCGTGGTGCTGCAATCGCCTGGCACCGCGTCGACAGCCACCGTCTGGTCGAACTGCTTGACGATCCGCGTCCCGCAGTCCGCGATCGGGCAAGGGAAGAATGCGTTCGCCGCGGCACCGGTAAAAACGCCGATGAGCTACTGCGGGCGCTGGATGACGGACTGCAGCAGGGCAGTGCGGAGCTGCGACGAAACGTGGTGTGGGTTGTTGTCCGTTTGCTGGGCGGCGGTCAATCCGATGCGGCGGTTAGCCGCCGTGGCGCTGATTTCGTGACGCGTGCGCTGCGTGATCCGGATCGGTCCGTCCGGCACGCCGCTGCCCGCGGCGCGTTGTTTCTGCGCGATCATCGACTCCTGCCCGGGCTTCGACGGGCCTTGAACGATACGGATCCGGCGGTTCGTCGCTGTGTCGCCGCTTCACTGGGACATGCACGCGATGCCGATGCCGTTCCGTTGCTCCTGAAACGCGTACCCGCTGCCGTAGACCGCGAGGAAGAACACGCGCTGATCTTCGCCATGATCGAAATAGACCAGCCCGCGCCCGTCCGCGCGGCGCTGAATGATCCCGACGTCGCCATCCGCCGTGCCGCGCTGATCGCCATGGACCAGATGGACCATGGCGATCTGGCCACCTCGGACGTCGTGCCGCTGCTGGATGCGGAGGACGCGCGGCTGCGGCAGACGGCTCTGTCGATCTGGCTGCATCACCCGAAGTGGTACTCGGCGGCGGCTGATGTCGCACTGCGCTGGTTGCGTAGCCCTTCGGCTTGGCGCCAGCGATCCAATGAACTGCCGACCGTGGTCCACGCACTGCTCAACGAGGAGCCGGTTGCTGCCGCCGTGGGGCAGGTCGTGGCACGCACGGCCCCCGAACGTCGGATCCACAGGACGTTGCTGGAGGTGATTGCCCGGCGGTCCGGCATACCGATGCACGACTCGTGGCGCGGTCCCCTGGTTCGCGACCTCTCGTCAGACACGCCGGAGGTCGTCCGAGCTGCGATTGCGGCTGCGGCGAGACTGCAGGGCAACCCCTTGCGCGACGTGCTTCGACAGGTGGGGGAATCGCGGGATATGCCGCGTCTGGTGCGGGTCGCTGCGCTGCGTGCGGCGAGCGGCTCTGGTGCCCGGCTCGACGATGCCACGTTCAGCCTGCTTCGTGAAGCACTTCAACAGGGAACACCGCGGGAACGGCGTCAGGCCGCCGCGATGATCGGATCGGCGAGTCCAACGGAGCGGCAGCTCCGAGCACTGTTGCCCTTGTTGCGTGACGCCGGTCCGGCAGTGCTGCGTGAGCTGATCCGGCCGTTCGCTCGCGTCCGCAGTCCGCAATTGGCGGCCGATTTCGTCGAGACAATGGCCGGTGCGCGTGCTTTGACAAGTTTGGAACCCAGCGAACTCAGTGACGTCGTCAAGCGGTTTCCCAGTACGGCGCTGCCGGCCGCGAACCAGCTTTTGGAGCGTCTTCGGCAAGAACAGCAACGGCGGGTCGCTCTGCTGGATCAACTGCTCGGAGCGCTCGCGACCGGCGACCCGAAACGCGGCGAAGCGATTTTCTTCAGCGAAAAGGCCAAATGCAGCACCTGTCACCGGATCGGGCAACGCGGAGGCCGGATCGGACCGGACCTGACGGGCATCGGCGAAAACCGCTCGCCGATGGACTTGCTGGAGTCGATCGTGTTTCCCTCGGCAACGATCGTGCGAGACTACGAACCGTACGCCGTCGTGCTGGCTGACGGACGCGTTCTGACGGGCCTGATCGCCCGCGACGATGGGCACGTTGTCACTTTGCAACCAGCCGAGGGGCCCCCCGTGGAACTGGACCGCGCAAACATCGAAGCGATCGTTCCGCAGACCGTGTCGCTCATGCCGTCCGGCTTCGACAAGCAACTCACGCGGCAGCAACTGATCGACCTGGTTGCCTTCCTCCGCACGTGTCGCCGCGGGGCGCGTGCATTGCAGCCGCCCGCAGACGAACTTCCCGTGCCGTGACCTCGTGACTTTCGAATCTGCCGCGCGATACCGGTCACGGACGCCGTTTCTGCGGAACGGCCGCCGCCCCAATGGGAAACCGTCTCGCCGCGACCGCCTCCTTGGAAAAGTCCGTTGTACAACCTGTCTTTCCTTCAGATTCCCGATTCGGTTTTCTGCATACCGATGACTTTCCCTCACAATCGACTTGCATCCTGAAAACCACGGCCGATACAAACCGCGGCGGGGGGCAATCTGCGGGAAGTATCGCCGCAGGAGCGGTGACTGCTTGCCGGCACGTTGGAATTGTGGTGTTTGCGGCATTTGCATCGAGTGTCGAGGACCGGACGACCAGCAGCAAGCCGCGTTTCGCAACCCTCCCGGCCACGCCGTTTGTGGTCGGCCGACGCGCTTTCTCTGTTTCGATCGCCCCTCCGACTCTCATCCGTCGGCAGACACCGGATGCCATTCGCGCTGGCAACCCGTGCGCAATCGTGAAGGGACCGCCGTACCCGCGCGTGAGCTTCCTGGGCTGTCATGCAGAGTGCGGGACGGCGCGGAGACCGCTGACAGCCGGTCATTCGAGCCGGCTTTGTGTGTCTGCCGATGGAAAGGGCAACTCATGCGGCTTCGAGACTGGCTGTGGTTTTTGCGCGTTCGTGGAAATCGTTCGCACTCACGACGGCGGGTCTTGCGTCCCGTCCCGCGTACGGAGCAGCTCGAGCAGCGGACGCTGCTGGCGGCACCGCACCCGGTGGATCTCGGTACGCTCAACGGCACCACAGGATTTCGCCTTGACGGCATCGACCCCGACGACCGGGCCGGATTTTCCGTGTCGGATGCCGGCGACATCAACGGCGACGGCTTCGGCGATCTGATCATCGGCGCCCCAACCGCAAACTCCGCGGCCGGCGAGGCATATATCGTCTTCGGCAAGTCGGGCGGTTTCGCATCCGCCATCGACCTCGGCTCACTCGACGGCAGCAACGGGTTCCGGCTGGACGCCGGCTCGGGCCAACGACTGGGCGCTTCCGTCTCCTCGGCGGGAGACGTGAATGGAGACGGCTTCGACGATCTGATCGTCGGCGTATACCTGACAACCGTCGGCGGCAACCCGTATGCGGGCACGACGTACGTCCTGTTCGGCAAATCCGGGAGCTTCACCTCGGCTGTGAACCTCGGCACGCTGGACGGGACGGACGGTTTCCGCCTGGACGGCATCGACGCCTTCGACCAGTCGGGAGCGGCGGTCTCCGCGGCGGGCGACGTCAACGGTGACGGCTTCGACGACCTGATCATCGGCGCACCGGACGGCGACCCGAACACCAACACCAGTGCCGGTGAGACCTATGTGGTCTTCGGCAAGTCCGGCGGCTTTGGGTCTGCGATCGATCTCGGCGCACTCGACGGCACGAACGGCCTTCGACTGGACGGGGTTCCGCCAACGATTCGACCGGTTGGTCGGTGTCCGCCGCCGGCG
>RFHO01000350.1 GCA_003696385.1 Planctomycetota bacterium
CCCGATCACCAACGGAGTGCGGCCGTTCGCGATCAACGACGAATGGTACTACCACATGCGGTTTCGCGAGGGGTTGGAGGGCATCACGCCCATTCTTTCCGACTTGCCGCCGGCCTCGACGCTCAACCGGCCGGACGGCCCGCACAGCAACAACCCGCACGTGCGCGAAGCCGTCCTGAAGCGCAAGGAACCCCAGCACGTCGCCTGGGCGTATCAGCGGCCCGACGGTGGCCGCGGCTTCGGCTTTACCGGCGGACACGTGCACTGGAACTGGGGCCACAACGACTTCCGGAAGCTGGTCCTGAACGCCATCGTGTGGACGGCGCACATCGACGTGCCGGCCGGTGGAGTTTCCTCCGCACCGCTGTCGGTCGACGATCTGCTGGCCAACCAGGACGAACCGATACCGAAGAACTTCGACCGCCGCCGGATCGAGCAGTTGCTGCGTGAGTGGAACGCGGGCGACACGAAAACGGGAGCGACCTCCGGTGACGGCGATGTGATCGTCGTGCGTCGCGGAAAAAAAAACGCGCGGTAGAAATCGACCCGCAAGCGATCCGGTTCCGTAGCCCCGTCGTCACTCCCCGGACTCCGGGACATCGCGTCCCCGTCCGCGCGGACATCCGCGGCGCGCGGGAGCTGGTGCTGGTCGTGACCGACGGCGGCAACGGCTACGCCTGCGACTGGGCCGATTGGGGCGAACCCGTCCTGACAGGGCCGAACGGATCCGTTCCGCTGACCACGCTGAAGTGGACGACCGCGACCAGTGACTGGGGCCGCGTGCAGGTGGGACGGAACGCCGGCGGCGGGCCGCTGCGGATCGGCGGCACGGCGCTGAAAGACGGCATCGGCACGCACGCCAATTCGCTCATCGTCTTCCCGCTCCCGCAGGGGCACTCGTTCACCGAGTTCCGCGCCGTCGCCGGTCTGGACGAAGGCGGGACGTCTCAGGGCGGTTGCGGCCAGCAATCCAGCGTGCAGTTCTTCGTCGCCACCGATGCCGACACCGCCCGCCGGCTTCTGGCACGCAGCGCAGGCAGCGGAGCGAGCCACGATCCCGAAGAGGCGGTCGCCGCGCTCGACGTCCACGAAGGCCTGCAAGTCACGCTCTCGGCGTCGGAACCCTACATTCGCAGCCTGACCAATCTGGACATCGACCATCGCGGACGCATCTGGGTCTGCGAGGTCGTCAACTACCGCCACAACAACGGCAAACGGCCGGAGGGCGACCGCATCCTGATTCTCACCGACGACGACCACGACGGCGTCATCGACCGGATCAAGACGTACTACCAGGGCCGCGACGTCGATTCGGCGATGGGCATCTGCGTGCTGGGCAACCGCGTGATCGTCTCCGCGTCGCCGAACGTGATCGTCTTCACCGACGAAGACGGCGACGACCGCCCGGACCGCAAGGAGTACCTGTTCACCAAGACCGGCCAGCCGCAACACGATCATTCCGTGCATTCGTTCGTATTCGGCCCGGACGGCAAGTTGTACTTCAATTTCGGCAACACCGGCCGCGCCGTGCATGACAGGCACGGCAAACCGGTCGTCGACCTCGCCGGGAACGTCGTCGTGGACGACGGCAAGCCATACTTCGGCGGAATGGTGTTCCGCTGCGACATGGACGGCAGCAACTTCGAGGTTCTCGCGCACAACTTCCGCAACAACTACGAAGTGGCCGTGGACTCCTTCGGAACGCTCTGGCAATCCGACAACGACGACGACGGGAACCGCGGCGTCCGCATCAACTATGTGATGGAATACGGCAACTACGGGTACCGGGACGAGATGACCGGGGCCGGCTGGCGGACACCGCGGATCGGCATGCATCCGGAGATCCCCAGGCGTCACTGGCACCAGAACGATCCGGGCGTCGTACCGAACCTGCTGCAGACCGGAGCGGGCTCGCCCACCGGAATCACCGTCTACGAAGGCCGCACGCTGCCGCAGGTCTTCTGGGATCAGATCATCCACTGCGACGCGGGACCGAATGTCGTCCGCAGCTACGTGACGCGGCCTTCCGGAGCGGGATACGTCGCGCGGATCGTCGATCTGCTGGTCGGAACGCGGGACAAGTGGTTCCGCCCGGCCGATGTCTGCGTGGCGCCGGATGGATCGTTGTTCATCACCGACTGGTACGATCCGGGCGTGGGCGGTCACCGGCAGGGCGACATCGAGCGCGGACGTCTGTTCCGAGTGGCTCCGCCGGGAAAACCGTACGCCGTGCCGCGGTACGACCTGCAAACGATCGACGGCGCGATCGCGGCCCTGCGCAGCCCCAACCAGGCCGTCCGCTACCTGGCCTGGCAGAAGCTGCACGCCGAGGGCACGCGCGCCGAACCGGCTCTGAAGGCGGTGTTCGACACGGACACCAACCCGAGGCAGCGTGCGCGGGCTCTGTGGCTGCTTGGCAAGATCCCCGGCCGCGGCGAAGCCCACGTCCGCGCCGCTCTGGCGGACCGCGACCCGGACATCCGGATCGTGGGCATCCGGCTGGCGCGGCAATTGGGCTTGCCGCTGGAACCGATCGTTGCGGCCGTCGTCCGCGATCCGGTCCCCCGCGTCCGCCGGGATGCCGCGATCGCGCTGCGGTTCCTGCGTTCCGAACGCGCCGACGCACTGTGGGCGGAACTGGCCGAGCAATACGACGGCGATCGCTGGTATCTGGAAGCACTGGGCATCGGGGCCGACCTGAGCTGGGACACGCGGCTGGCGGCGTGGCTGGCTCGCGTGGGGTCGCGCTGGCGGACGGCGCCCTTCCGCGACATCGTGTGGCGTTCGCGGAGTTCACGGACGCCGCAGTTGCTGGCGGAAATCCTGGCCGACCCGTCGTTGCCGGAAACCGACGTTCCGCGGTTCATCCGGGCGTTCGACTTCCAGCAGTCGCCGCAGAAGAACGATGCGCTGTTGCGGCTCGCCTTCGAGACGGATTACCCCAACGCCCAGCGCCGGACACTGGTCGTCACCGAGGCACTGAAGCGTGTGCAGGGCGTCGACCTCGGAAAGAACGAACGCTACCGGGCGGCACTGGAGCGGCTGCTGGATCAACTCCCCGGACGCCCCGAATTCATCGAACTGGTGCAGCGGTTCCGGCTGGCGGATCGCTACCCCGAACTGCTCGAACTCGCCCGGCAACATCCCGAAGACGACCTGGGCGTCGCCGCCACGCAGACGCTGCTGTCGCTGGGGCAGATCGAACTGATCGAGCGCTCGCTGCACGGTGACCCCGAACAGGCGGCACGGACGCTGCAGGCACTCGCCACGACGGCCGACCCGCGAGCGAACCGCCTGCTGGCGGCGTTCGTGCGCGACGACACCCGGCCTCTGGTGCTCCGCCGCCTGGCCGTGCGTGCTCTGGGAGCCAACCGGGGCGGAGCGTTGACGCTGGTGCGGATGGCCGAAGGCGGACGGTTGCCGCCAGAACTGAAAGAAACGGCCGCGGCCGTGCTGCACGCCGCATCGTGGAGCGACGTGAAGCAGCAGGCGGCGCGCCTGTTTCCGCTACCGCCGGCCAAGGACGCCAGACCGCTGCCGCCGCTGACGGAGCTGGCCAAACGCCGGGGCAATCCCGAGCGCGGGCGGAGGATCTTCTTCGGCGATGGAACGTGCGCCAAATGTCACAAGGTGCGCGGCGAAGGCAAGGACGTCGGCCCCGATCTGTCCGAGATCGGCAGCAAGCTCAGCCGGCTCGCCCTGTTGGAGTCGATCGTCTATCCCAGTGCCGCGATCAGCCACAACTACGAAACGTACACGCTGGCGCTGGCATCGGGCAACGTCGTCAGCGGCATCCTGGCGAGCGAAACCGCCGATGCGGTGACCATCAAGACCAAGGACGGGATCACGCGGACGTTTCCCCGAGACGAGATCGAAACCATCAAGAAAGAGAACGTCTCGCTGATGCCGGCCGATCTGCAGAAGACGATGACCGCGGAGGACCTGGTCGACGTGGTCGAATTCCTCACCACGCTGACCAAAGCCGCGAATCGGGCCGCGGCCGTGAACTGATCCGCCGCGGCTTTGCGAGCCGACGGCGATCCGCCGATCGACGCCCGGCCGCAGGCCGCCCGTTCACCGAGGCCACGCATGGGGCGGAACCCGCCATGACCCGGACGTCGAAGTTGCTGGTCGTGATCCCGGCGTGTGGCGTCAGTCGCCGCATGGGGGCGCCGAAACCGCTGCTCCATTGGCCTGCCAGCGCCCAGTGGTGGCGGAATCACGCCCTGGATCGGTCCATGGTGCTGGCGTGGGCGCAGGAGCACCCGGAACAGACGCTGCTCGGGCGAACGGTGGCTGCGTATCGTGCCGCCGGCGTCGAAGATCTCCGGGTCGTCGTCCGCCTGGAGGACAGCCCGCTGCTGGACGTGGCCTGCGCACTCCGGCTCAAGCCCATCGCAATATCCGACCCGCCGCCGGACATGCTGACCAGCATTGCCTGGGGATTGCTGGGCGCTGGAATCGACCGCGGCGAAACGGTGGACGCGTTCTTCGTCGCGCCCGCAGACCAGCCCCCCGCCCCAGCGACGCTCATGCCTTCACTGTGGACCGCGCTGAAGGCGTCCGATGCCGACGCGGCCGCGCCCGTGTGCGGCGGGCGGCGCGGACATCCCGTGCTGTTTCGGTCGGCCCTGGCATGGCCCATCGTGAAGGCCGCGGCTCAGCGGTGCACGTCGTTCCGGGAGTCCTGGCACGCACACACCAAGACGACCGGTTCCGCATCCTGCGAGCGGGCGTCCGTGTTGCGGTTCCCGGCGCCGCCCGAGCGCATCGCCGCTGTGCAGATTCCGGAGGATGCCGGAGTCGACTGGCTGCTGCGGTCCGGCGTTTGCAACGTGGCGGAAGTCCCAGTAACGGACGAGGCCCCGTTTCTCGATCTGAACACTCCTGAAGACTACTTTCGGGCCGCCACCGATACACCCGGTCTGGCCTGAGTGCGCAATGCCGAGCAGCGGCCACACCGAAAACCACGCTCCGGCGCGGCGAGGCAGCACCGGCAGGAGGGACCAACACCGGCGCGGGAACGCAGCCGCAGCGTAATGCGGCCGGCGGGAGCGATCAGCGGCACGGCCGGAGGGCGGCGATCGCGGCTCACAGCACGCCCAGGTCGATCAGCACGCTGTCCGGCAGCGTGAACGACTCGTCGATTTCACCGGCCGAACCGACGATCGTGTCGTTGCCCTGATTGCCGGCAAGCGTGTCGGTGCCGCCCTGGCCATTGACGACGTCGTCTCCGTCGCCGCCCAGCGCCGTGTCATTGCCCGCACCGCCGAGCAATGTGTCGTTGCCGTCTACGCCAAGCACGATGTCGTTGCCGGCATGGCCGATCACGCGGTCG
>RFHO01000351.1 GCA_003696385.1 Planctomycetota bacterium
CTCGAGTGCTTCGGAGGGATCGTCCGTCGAGGACGCCGGTGGTCTTTCGGCCGACCGCTCTCCGGCTTCGGTCATCAGCCGCAGCAGTTCGCGGGCGGCGGCTACGGCGAATTCCCGGTCGTTGATGTGGTGGTCCAGCTCGACGATGCGTGCCCTCCGGGCGTGCTTGCGGATTTCTTCGAACAGTGCCGCCCGCGCCTGCGGGTCGTCGAACGGCTGTCCGGCGGCGTCGATCGCCGACACTCCCCGCGCGGGCAACAGGACGGCCACCGGACCTCGTGCGGCGTTGGTCCTTTCGGCGATGATCCGCCCCAGCGCGCGGTTTTCCTCGATCGTCGTCCGCATCAGGGTGACGTTCGGGTTGTGCTGGTAGAAACGCCGTTCACGGAAGCGTTCGGGCACTGTGTCGCGCGGGCCGAAGTTGACCATGTCCAACGCACCGACCGACACCACCTGCGGGCCGCCGGACTCCGCCGCCGCAGTCAACCGATCCGGTCCGGCCGAAAGGACACCGCCCACCAGTTCGTCGGCCAATTCGGTCGTGGTGATGTCCAACACGCCCGCGATCCATCCGTCGCGGATCAGCGACTCCATCGTCCTCCCGCCGGTTCCCGTCGCGTGGAACACCAACACCTCGTACCCCGCCTGTTCGAGCACTTCCTGCGCCGCTTCGACGCAAGGCGTGGTGACCCCGAACATCGTCGCGGCCACCAACGGGCGGTCGCCGTCGGTCGGACCGGCCGGCTGCCGCATCTGTCCGCGGACCATCCCGATCATCGCATCGGCCGCCCGCGCCAGCACCGAACGGCTGATGCGGTTCAGCCCCAGAATGTCCACCACCGAATGCAGCATCATGATGTCTTTTTCGCCGACGAACGGACGAGTCTGTCCGGAGGCCAGCGTGCTGACCATCAGCTTGGGAATCCCCAGCGGCAGTGCGCGCATCGCCGCCGTTGCGATGGTCGTTCCGGCCGAGCCGCCCAGGCCCAACACACCTTCCACCGCGGCCTGACCGTGCAGCGACCTGATCCAAGCTGCGGCGGCCCGAGCCGCCGCTTCCACGGCACGGCCCCGATCCCTGGCCTGTTGCAGTTCCTTCAGCGACACTCCACCGTGTGCGTAGACGGTCTGCCGCGTCACGTCGGGAGCCGCCTGGGGCCGCCCGAGGCAACCCACGTCGACCAATTGCACCGGAAGGCCGGCCGCCGCAATGCGGTCGCGGACGAACGCCGCTTCCCGGCCCTTGGTGTCCAACGTGGCGATCACGAATACGGTCATCGACGCACTCCCAGCGGGAAGACCGAAGCGGACGGCCGGCTCGGTCACCGTGCCGGCATGCGTTTCAACAAGCCGCGAAGATATCGCAAAAGGAACGCGATTTCATGAAACTCGTCGTCGGTCTGGGCAATCCGGGATCCCAGTATGCGGGAACGCGGCACAACGTGGGTTTCGAAGTCGCGCAGCGGGTGGCCCGGCAACAGCTGGCCGGTCCATTCCGGTCGCAGTTCGAGTCGCTGGTGACGGACTTTCGTTGCGGTGACGAAAAGGTGCTGCTGGTGATGCCGCAAACGTACATGAACCTCAGCGGCCGCGCCGTGCGGCGATTCGTCGACTATTTCGACATCGCATGCACCGATGTGCTGGTGATCTGCGACGACATGAACCTCCCTGCGGGCAAACTGCGTCTGCGCGGCAAAGGCAGCGCCGGCGGCCAGAAGGGCCTGGCCGACATTCTGCGCGCTCTGGGCACGCAGGACGTTCCGAGGCTGCGGATCGGAATCGGCCGTCCGCCCGAGTTCATGGACGCCACGGCGTGGGTGCTGGGCCGGTTCAGCGAAGAGGAGCGTACCGCGCTCGCCCCGGCACTTGAACGCGCGGCACAGGCCGTCCCGCTGTGGATCCGCGAAGGCCTCTCCCACGCCATGAACGTCGTCAACGCCCCGGATGACCCGGCAGGCCGACGGCCAGCGCGTTCCAGCCGGCGGAACGCCCAGTCCGATTCCGCCACCGAAGCCGACGCCAACACGACGGACTCCCCGGCGACCGCGGAGGCCGCACGGAAATCGGCTCGGTCGCACGCGGAACGCGATCGTCCGTCATCCGCCGGATGAGCCACTCGGGCCGACCGTGTGCGGAGGGCGGATCACCACCCCGCGCGCACCCGGGAACGTCCGCCGGATTTCCGTGCGCCTGGCCGGTGGGCGGTATCCCCGCGGATCGACGCGGTCTCAGCGGATCGGCGCTCGATCGAAGTCCCGGACCGCCCGGCGGATGGACTCGTGGATCGCCTGGTGCCGCAGAGGAGCTTGCAGGACCTCTTCCAGAGGCTTGGGGCGACCGATCAGGTATCCCTGGATGTAGTCGAAACCCATCAGTCGACAGGTCGCCGCCTCGGCCGCCGTTTCGATGCCTTCGGCCAGGACGGCGACTCCGGCTTCGCGGACCAATCGCACAAGCTGCTCGAGCATGTGTTGCTGTTTGCGCGCTGCCTTGTCGATGTCGCGAACCAGCTTGACATCGAACTTGAGGAAATCGGGAGGCACCTGAATCAGATCCAGCAACCGTGACTGACCGGCGCCGAAATCGTCGTAGGCCAGCGCCATCTGCAGATCATCGAGCTGCTTGCGGAACTCCTTCATGGTGGGCACGTCGGCCACCGCCGCTTCATGCAGCTCCACCACGATCGGCTGCTCCGGATACGTCTCCCGGAGGGATTTCAGCCGCGGAAGCAGGAATTCGCACAAATTCTCGGCCGGATGCGTGTTCAGGAACAGCAACGGCAATCCGGGTAACTGCTGCGCCGCGGCCACGCCGACCTGCCGGCACACATGGCTCAGCTCCGCTTCGCGTTGCAGCTTGCGGGCCTGCGAAAACATCTCGCCCGGGCTTTCCAACCCCGGGTACGGGCTGCGCGCCAGCACTTCGAAACCACGGGTGTACAACGTGGCGAGTTCCACGATCGGCTGAAAATACGGGATCACGTCCGGAGCACTGATGAGCTGTTTGAAGTACGCCAGCGGCGAGGGCACTTCGAACCCCGAATCGAACAGCGTCTGGGAACAGTCGATGTCCGCGTCGGCCGCCGGCTCCGACGGCAGCACCTGCTCCAGGCGGAACTCGAAGTCGCCGAACTGCAGGATGTCGCCCTCCCCGACCGGCATGTCGAACTCGACACGCCGGCCGTTGACGAACGTCCCGTTGGTACTCATCAGGTCCCGTACGAACACCGCGTCGTCCAGCACCACGATTTCCGCATGTGCCTTGGAAACGCGGCGCGAGGGCAATTGCAGATGGGACTCGGACGATCGGCCGATCCGAAACGGATTGTTCGTAATCTGTGTGACGAGCGCGGCGGCGTTGGCACTGGTCCCCACCAGTTGCCAACGACAGCACTTCTCGACACGGGTGGAAGATCCACTTGCCATCGACTGGGTTCGCTTTTCTTTTCGTCTTTTCCGGACGGTCGACGAGCACATTCCCGTGAGTGCCGCCCTCCCTTCCGGGGATCGTCGGCGACGGTGCATGCGTTCGCGAACGAATCGGGGTGGCCCAGGTGCCGACGCCGCCGCCCCCACGTCCCGGCCTTCCCGAGCGCCGGAGAGAATGTGCACGATCCGTCCAACCGTGGCTCACATCGCGAACTGCGGCAAGCCGAATCGACCGCGCCAACCTTTTGCACCGTGTCGGTCGGTGCGATCGTGACGATCGTGCGGCTGGATCCGGGTTCCGCAACGACAACACAGTCGGCCGCAGGGCAATAATGGACGCGGAGACGGAACGGTCCGCATGCCGACGCCACACCGCGGCTTCGCGTCGCTCGCACCGTCACGGCCGGACTCGCCTGGCGGTGCAATACCGATGCCGTGACCCGTTCCGGGTCGATGTGCGTTTATCGGCCGGCGCGGCTCTCGTATCATGGGAGGAGCCGGCCCGATTCCCGTCGAAAAGAAATCGATTCGTAAACCGGTCGGCGAAGCCTCCAAAATGTCAGAAAACGCGGGCTGCCGACGTCTCGTCGATGTCCCCCCGACGTCGGTCGCGAAGTTTCCAGCGGAGCGAATCATGACCGATCAGGCTCAGCCCGAAAAGAACGCCCTCACGCCTCCCGCGCCGCCGGCA
>RFHO01000352.1 GCA_003696385.1 Planctomycetota bacterium
GCCAACCAGTAGATCGCCGCATCGGGGTCGCTGCCGCGGATGCTCTTGATGAATGCACTGGCGACGTCGTAGTGCGTATCGGCGTCATAGGCCAGCGCCTTCTGCTGAATGCATTCTTCTGCGACCGCGAGATCCACGACGATGCGGTCTTCGGCGGTCGTGCGTTCGGCGTCGAGCTGCGAGAGGACAGCGATTTCCAGAGCGTTCAACGCCCGGCGGGCATCGCCGTCGGCCACATGGGCCAGGAAGTCCAGTGCTTCGTCGCTGATGTCTACGCGGAGGCCGCCCAGCCCCCGCTGCGGATCGGTGAGGGCCCGTCGCAGCAGCGTCAGGATTTCCTCGTGGCTGAGCGGCTGGAAGTGAAAGATGTGGCTGCGGCTGACGAGCGGGCTCACCAGCGAAAAGAACGGATTGGCGGTGGTGGCGCCGATCAGGCGGACGATGCCGGATTCGACCTCCGGCAGTAGCACGTCCTGCTGCGTCTTGTTGAAGCGGTGGAGCTCGTCGATGAACAACACGGTCCGCTCGCCGGCGGTGGCCAGCCGATCACGTGCCGCGTTCAGTTCCTGCCGCAGCTCGGCAACACCACAGGCCGCCGCGTTCAGCCGGCGGAATCGGCTTTGCGTGTACTGGGCGATCAGTTCGGCCAGGGACGTCTTTCCGGTCCCCGGCGGGCCATAGAAGATCACCGACTGCAGGCGGTCGGCCTGCAGCATGCGCCGCAGCAGTTTGCCGGGGCCCAGGAAGTGCGATTGTCCGACGAATTCGTCCAATGTGCGGGGGCGCATCCGCACCGCCAGCGGCTGGGCCGCGGCGAGGTTTTCGGCCTCTTGTCGGGCGAACAGACTCATGGCCCCGGAAACTGCATGATCAAGCGCGTGCTGCCGGCCGCGGCGCACAAAAATGCCTCCGCGACGTGCCGATCGGGTCGGTAATCTGATCTGGACCCGCGTGTCCAGGTGGGCTCCTCCGCCCGGGTTGCGTTGACCGAAACCTGTCGGTTATACGCTCTGCCGGACGAGTCAGGATCCCTTGCGGAATACTTGTAGGGTCACCAAATTACGCCCTGTATCGAGCACCGCAGAGGCTGCTGAATCTGTCGATTCAACGCGGGTATCCTAGCGGCCGGTTTGCGGGGCGACAAGGCGGTTGCACACCCTTTCCCGATGGTCCGCCGATCGTGCGGCTCCGCCGTTCCGATGGCGCCGATCATGGCGGCGCCGCCGCACCGGGAGGTTCGTCGTGGAGCAGCATTCCCGCAGGCCACCGAATTCGGCCTCCCCGCCGTCCGCACAACGCTCGTCGATGCCAACCGGTTCCGACCGGACGCCACGAGCCGCTCTGCTTGTGGTGGACGTGCAGAACGATTTTCTTCCCGGCGGGGCTCTGCCCGTGCCCGAAGGCGATGCCGTCATCGCCCCCATCAATCGACTGATGCCGCTGTTCGAAGAAGTCGTCGCCAGCCGGGACTGGCATCCGCCGAATCACGGCAGCTTTGCCTCGCAGCACCCCGGGCACCGGGTCGGAGACGTGGTGGAGTTGAACGGCCTGCCGCAGGTGCTGTGGCCGGATCACTGCGTCCAGGGAACGGTCGGCGCGGAGTATGCTCCGGGGTTGAACACGTCCGCGATCACTCACGAGGTGCTGAAGGGCACCGATCCCGGCATCGACAGCTACAGCGCCTTTTTCGACAACGGACACCGCCGCAGCACGGGATTGGACGACTATCTTCGCCGTCACGGCATCGACACCGTGTTTGTCACCGGGCTCGCCACGGACTACTGCGTGAAGGCGACCGCTCTGGATGCCGCTCGGCTCGGCTACCGCACCTACCTGGTCGAAGACGCCTGTCGCGGTGTCGACCTGCATCCCGGGGACGTGCAGCGCGCGATCGAGGAGATGCGCGCCGCCGGCGTCCGTGTCGTCCGGACCGAAGACGTGCCGCGGGTGCTCCGCGGGCTGCGGGAAATGTCCAGAAACGCGCAGGACTGAAGTGCCTTGCCCGGCGGCTTCCCGACGTCGACACGGCGGCCGAAACCGGAGAGTGCCGACGGGACCACCGACTGCCGGCAACGGCTGGCACGCCGCACTGTTCAAGGCCGGAGCTGCGGCATCGACGGCCTTTCGTGCCGCCCGATCGGCCTCCCGGCGTTTCGGCTGTTCGCTGCAGGCTGGACGCACCATCCGCGGCAGCGGACAATGAACGTTGCCGCCGGCCTCCGATCGACGCGACGATCGAGCTTTGCTGATCAGGCACCCCTCAACCGGTCGAACCGCTCGGCCCGCGCGGCGGCGGGTCGAAGCATGGAGCGGCGGCGTGCTTTCGGGTTGCCCGCCGAGGCGATTTGGGACAGGATAGGAAGTTCGCTACGCAAGCCTCAGCCGACATTCGACGTCTCCACCGCGATCAATGGGAGTCTGCACATGGCCATTGGCACGATCGAACCGATCACCGGCAGCCCGGAACACGAGTCGCAACCAGAAAAATTCCAGTATCCCGGAATCCCCACGACCTGTGACGGTGCCGAAGCCGTGGTGTGGGTCGAGACGCGGATTTCGCAGGGGTCGGGGGCCTATCCGATCACCAGCTCCACCACGATGGGCAGCGGCTTCAACATGGCCGCGCAGAACGGCATTCCCAATTTGTGGGGCGACCAACTGGTGTTCGTGGAGCCGGAAAGCGAGCACTCGTCCGCGTCGTTCTGCGAAGGTTTCGCGGCGTCCGGCGGCCGGGTGACGAACTTCACCTCCGGGCAGGGCCTGGTGCTGATGAAGGAGGTGCTGTATGCGATCGCCGGCAAGCGGTTGCCGGTGGTGTTCCACATCGGTGCCCGCGCTCTGACGGTGCACAGTCTGAACGTGCACGCCGGCCACGACGACGTGATGGCCGTGGCGGATTGCGGTTGGGGTATCCTTTTCGCCCGGAACGCGCAGGAGGCCGGGGATTTCGCGCTGATCTGCCGCCGCGCGGCCGAAGATTCGCTGACGCCCTTCCTGAACGTGCAGGACGGTTTCCTGACGACGCACACCGTCGAAACGGCCCGGCTGTGCGAGCCGGAGTTCATGAAGGAATTCGTCGGCCCGCCCTCGGAGAAGCTGCTGAACCTGATGGACCCGAAGAACCCCGTCATGTCGGGCGTGGTTCAGAACCAGGACTCATACATGAAGGGCAAGATCGCGCAGCGCTGGTACTACGACAAGGTCGCGCCGGCCCTGCGGAATGCCTTCGACGAGTTCTACCGCAAGACGGGCCGCAAATACGACTTCGTGATGCCCTACCGATGTCAGGACGCGGACTACGTCATCGTGGGCATGGGCTCGTACATGGAAACGGCCAAGGCCACGGTGGACTACCTGCGGGATGTGAAGGGACTGAAAGTCGGTTGCCTGACGGTCTACGTGTTCCGGCCGTTCCCGGCCCGGCAGATCGTCGACGCATTGCGTAATGCCACGGCGATCAGCGTGCTGGAACGCATGGACGATCCGCTCTCGACCACGGGCAACCATCTGACGCGCGAGATCAAGGCCGCGTTCTGTGACGCGGCGCTGGGACAGGGCGGACACGTCCCGGTCGAACGGATCCCCCGGATCTTCCACGTGTCGGCCGGTCTGGGAAGCCGCGACGTTCGGCCCGGCGACCTGATCGCGGTTGTGGAAAACATGATGCGTGAGGACGGCCGCGAATACAGTTGCGTCGGCATCAAGCACGAGCTGGCCTTGCCGCGCGGCGAGGATCCCGATCTGCGGCCACCGGGAGCGTTCTCGATGCGGGGGCATTCGGTCGGCGGCTTCGGTTCGGTGACGACGAACAAGGTCATCGCCACCATCGCCGGCCAGGTCTTCGGCAAGGACGTGCAGGCCTATCCCAAATACGGTTCGGAGAAGAAGGGCCTGCCCACCACGTACTACCTGACGATCGCCGACTCGCACATCTACACGCACTGCGAGCTGGAACACGTGAACCTCGTCGTGCTGAACGACACGAATGCCCTGTACAGCGGCAATCCGCTGAACGGCCTGCTGGAGGGCGGGGCGATCTTCATGCAGAGTCCGTACACCGATCCACACGACGTGTGGAAGCGGATCCCGGCGCATCATCAGAAGACCATCCGCGAGAAGAACGCCCGCGTGTACTACGCCGACATGGTCAAGATCGCCCGCGAAGTGGCTTCGGTGCCCGACCTGGAAATGCGGATGCAGGGCATCGTGCTGCTGGGCGCATTTCTGAAGCTGACGCCGTATGCCAGGGAATTGAACATGTCGGACGAGAAGGTCTACGAAGGTGTCGAAGCGGCGTTGCGCAAATATTTCGGCAAGCGCGGCGAACAGGTCGTGCAGGACAACCTGACCTGCGTCAAGCGCGGCTACAACGAGATGAAGGAGATCCCGCAGGAGATCATCCACGGAACGGCTTGATCGCGGCCCGGCACGCCACACGAGCCGCCCTCGAGTCGCAATCAGTTGACGCACCTGCTCACTTCTCTCCATTTGGGAGTTCGTATCATGGCGACGGTCGAAGAAACTCGCTCCCTGAATCAACCCAATCCTCGCGATCCGTACAACAACTGCTCCTACGGCACGCTGGTCGACACCGACTACAAGCGCGTATCGCTGCCGATCATCGACGTCGACGAGTTCAACAACACGGTGATTCGTGCCTATGAGGACGGCAGCGGACCGAAGGAACTGCCCGCCGATCTGGCTGTCGCGCGATCGGTGATCCCGGCCGGTACGGCGAACCTGCGCGATTTCAGCTACATCGCGCCGGAGATCCCTGAGTACATCCCCGAAAACTGCACGGGATGCATGGAGTGCGTGACGGAATGCCCGGATACCGCGATTCTGGGCAAGGTCATCGCCGAATCGACGCTGGAGCAGAAGTTGCAGGAAGTGCCCGAAGAAGACCGCGAGATGTTCGCGCACGAATGGGCGAAGACGCGCAAGTACTACGACGCTCCGAAGAAGAAGGGCAAAGAGGGTGGGCGATTCGCGATCATCATCGACCCCAGCAAGTGCAAGGGATGCGCGGAATGCGTCACGCTGTGCGACGATGGGGCGCTGAAGATGGTCCCCAAAACCGATGACACCATGACGCGAATCCGCAAGATCCACCGCTTCTTCAAGCAGGTCGGACCCTCCGATGATCAGTACATCAATGACAACCTGCTGATCGACATGATGCTCAAGGAGCAGACGCACATCTACGTCGGCGGAGCCGGCTCCTGCGCCGGTTGCGGTGAAGGCACGGCCCTGCGAATGCTCTGCGCGGCGACTGGGGCCAAGTACGGCGATGACTGGGGGATCATCGCAGCGACCGGCTGCAACACGGTCTACACGTCGACGTACCCGTACAACCCGTACCTGGTCCCGTGGATCAACTCGCTGTTCGAGAACGCACCGACCGTCGCGATGGGCGTCCGCACACGCTGGGACCAGATGGGCTGGCACGACAAGCCGTTGTGGGTGATCGGTGGCGACGGGGCGATGTTCGACATCGGATTCCAGTCGCTTTCGCGGATGCTGGCCTCGGGAATGAATATCAAGGTCTTCGTGTTGGACACTCAGGTGTACTCCAACACCGGTGGCCAGGCCTCGACCAGTACGTACATGGGCCAGAACACCAAGATGAGCTTCCACGGAAAGCGGTTTGCCGGCAAACAGGAACGCCGCAAGGAAATCGCCCAGATTGCGATGATGCATCCGCACGTATTCGTCGCCCAGACCACCGCCGCCCACTTCAACCACTTCTACAAGTGTGTGTTGGGAGCGCTGGAGTACGAAGGCCCGGCAGTGGTCAACTGCTATACCACCTGCCAGCCCGAACATGGCGTGGCGGACAACATGGCGGCCGATCAGGCGCGGCTGGCGGTCGACTCCCGGGCTTTCCCGCTTTTGATCTACGATCCCCGCAAGGGCGATACGATCCGGTCGCGGCTGTCGTTGCAGGGGAACCCGGCCGTCAAAGAGGATTGGTACGTCAATCCGAAGACGGGCGAACGGATCGACTTCATCACCTTCTGCCGCAGCGAAGGCCGCTTCGCCAAGCACTTCGACAAGGACGGCAACCCGACCGAGACGCTGCTGCGCTCGCAGGAGGATCGGCTGGAGAACTGGCGGATGCTGCAGGAGCTGGCCGGGCTCCGCTGAAGCGACCGCTCGGTGGCCGGTTTCGACCCCGATGCCGTAGCAACGACACGCCGATGAAATCGCTATCGCGCCGCCGGCCCGCTGCGAGGCCGAGTATGCAGGGACGCGCGACGGCGTATGCCGCGGCTGGTGATCGGACGGCGTTTCTCGCCGGTGTTCGAGCTCAGGGAACGTCCAGAGTTTCCGGCCTCAAGCTCGCGCGACAGACCACGTCGACCACGGCCTGGACGACGAATGCCGCGTGCTCGTCGGTCATCTGGTCGTGGATGGGCAGAGACACTTCGCGTGCGAAGGTACGCCGCGCGACGGGGCAGGGGTCGTCTTCGCCCGTGACGATCCGCAGCGCCGGATGCGTGTGGGCCGGGAGGTAGTGGGTCCGGGTTTCGACGCCGCGTGCCTCCAGCGCGGCTCGGAATGCCTTTCGGGAAACCGGCAGGCGGTTGCAGTTCAGCTGCAGCGGATACAGATTCCACGTGTGGACGTCGGACGCCTGTTCGCGGGGAACACCGAGTTCCGGGAAGCCGCTGAACGCCGCGTTGTAGGTCGCGGCGATTTCCTGTCGGCGGGGGAGTCGTGCGTCGTCGTTCTCGAGCTGGATCACCGTCCGGGTTACGGCCAGCGGGTCCGGCCGGCGGGTGTCCGGATCGAAGGAGGCGCCGAATTGACGGGCCGCAGTCGGCCAATCGTCGGAGGCAGGATCGGCAAGCCACTCGGCCAACCGTTCGGCCAGGCGGTCGTCGTCGGTTCCGACGAAAGCGATGCTCCGGCGGTTCGGCGAGCCTTCCGGTCGGCTGTTGATGCACACCACATCGCCGACCGATCCGGCCGGACGATTGCCGTATCGGGGCGGCATCGTACCCCAGACGACTTCCACCACCGCCGCTTCGTGTTCGCGGGCGATCGCGGCAGCCGCTGCCACGCCGGCCGGGGAACCGCCCAGATGATGCAGCAGCAGGCAGTGGATCGGACCGCCGTCCCGGGTGCGAAAACGCAGCCGCAGAGCCTGCGGATCCACCTGCAGGTTCGCGTCGTCGATGTCCACGAAGCACGGGATCGCGCCGAGACGCCAGACGGCCACGACGTGAGAAAAGTCGGTGTAGCTGCTCATCGCAACGCGATGACCGGGCCGCACGCCCACCAGGGCCAGGCCGATCTGCAGTGCGGTGATCCAATCTCCCACCGTACGGACATGCTTTTGGGAGAACCGCGCGGCGACCAGCATTTCCAACAGGGGGCGCAGTTCGTCGGGATTCGTCGCGTCCGGGCCCACGAGTTGGGCGATCCGGTCCAGTTCCGCCTGCCGAATCCTTTCTGGAGCGAACACCACCCGGTCGATCCGCTTGCGGCTTCGCGCACTGCGGAAGCGGCGGTGCCGCTGATACAGGCTTTCTGCGGCACGTGCGGGTGCCGAACGCGGAATTGCGTGCGGATTGGTCATCGTGAGCCCATCTGGCCGAATGGCCGGTACGGCAGCCGGCGTGACGATATGCGGGCGGGCGCTCGCGGAACAATGGACCGGTTGACGAGGTGGCCGAATCGGCAAACCGTGTGCCATTGTCACGGCCGACAGGCGGCGACGAACGGATCCGGTGGTCCGTGTGGGGGGGCGGGGGCCGCGGGCCCCACGTGCAGGGGCCGGAAAACGAGGAGGTCGCGAACTCTGCCGCGTGCGGACCGATTCGATTCTCGTTTTCTCGGCTCGACCGGTCGGCACCGGCGGCGCTAGGCAACCGGAACATTCCGTCAAGATTGCTGGTCACGTTCGGCGGTGCGGGCCGGCGTGTTTTCCAAGGCCATGATGACCCGGCGGGCGACGTCCAGACCGACGACACGGGAGAATGCCTTCCAGCCGGGGACGGCGTTGACTTCGATGACAAGGTGTCGCCCGCTGCGGTCCGTGAGGAGATCCACGCCGGCGAACCGCGCTCCGACGACGGCTGCGGAGCGGACGGCCAGTTCGGCTTGTTCGTCGCTGCAGGAGCACGGTCGCGCCAAGCCGCGGCGGGCCACGTTCGTCCGGAAGTCGTGGGGGTTGTGACGCGTCATGCTGCCCAGGATCCGCCCGTCCAGTACCAGCACGCGAGTGTCGTAGCCGCTGTGTTCGATGAATTCCTGCAGATAGAGCACGGCCTGCAAGCGGTCCAGCGTGCGGAACACCCGATAAGCCATCTCCTCGTCGGACACCAGCAGAATGCCGCGTCCCTCGGATCCGAACAGCGGCTTGACCACGGCGCGGCCGCCGAGCGCCTGCCATGCCGCCCAGGCATCGTCCTCGTTTTCGCACACGATCGTGCGGGGGACGGGCAGTCCGGCGGCGCCCAGGCGGTACGTGGTCAGAAACTTGTCCACTGCCGCTTCGATGGATTTCGGCGGATTCAGCACGATGGATCCCGCCGCTTCGAAAGCGGCCAGAGCGTCCATTCGGAAGACGACCTGTTCCAGTGATGCCGGCGGCATCACGCGCACGATCAGGGCGTCGCAGGTGCGCTGCGGAATCGCGCCAACGCGATGAGGTCGGGCGTCGCCTCGAGGCGTGTGTCCGGTTGTCGTGGCAAGGCGCTGGGCCGACCCGTCCGGAGCGGCGTGCCCGGACGGATCGGGTGACGCAGCGGTTTCGGTGGAGCCGAGGGAATCGGGGGATTCGGCGTCTTCGGACGTGCCGCAGGCGATCGAGACGTCGGTGCCATCCGGTCCGACGGCGGCCACGATCGAGCCGAAGTCGACCGGAGCCGTGTGATGTCCGCGCTCGCGTGCCGCACGACGCAGGTCGCGGAAATACCAGCTTCGGGGTTCCGCCAGGATCCCGATCCGCACGGTCGGTCCTTTCGCTGAGGAAAGACGTAGCGCAATGGAATCGCGAGCCGGCGCGATCGGTCGGGGCTGGCGTTCGGAGGCGGTCAGGGGAGACCTCCGCACGCCCGCCGTGACCCGGTTACTGAGGCCGTGTCCGCGGGGGCGGCGCTACGTCGACGATGCGGGCGGTCGGCTTGGAAAGATCCACGATGACCGGCTGGCCGCTGACGACACTGGAGAGGTTTCCGGCGATGTCGCGGGCGGTGATGCGGAGGTACAGTTGCGCGGGGACGTTGTTCGGCACCGCCCACACATAGCGGCCGGTGTTGGGCAGCCACCCGGTGACCGGTTGCCACGGTCCCTGGGGGCTGGGGGCGAAGGATAGTGCGATCGGGTGGTCGTCGAAGTGGTCGTCCGCAGCACGCCACTGGATGATCAGGGTGTTGGTTCCCTCCTGCGTGCCCTGGCGGATCGGCAGCAGTTGGACGAGCGGCGGCGTCTGGTCGACGACGATCACCAGTTCGGGCGGCTCTCCCGGCTGCGGCGGCGGATCCGCGATGCCGACTCCGGACGAGACGCGGATGGCGAAACCGTAGACACCGTCGGCCGGCACGCGGACGTTGAACGGGCTGCGCAGATCGGGATCTTCGCCGTATTTCCACCATTTGCGCCCGTTGTCCTGGGTGATGAACAACTCGACCTTGCCCACGCCCGAGGGACCGACGTCTTCGATGCGGTACGCGATGTCGAACTCGCGCGTGTTGACGGCGCGGAACCGCAACGGCTTGCGCGGGGACGCGGAAGGGGATTCTCCCCACAGTGGAACCCTGCCGGACGATGCTGCGGATCGGGCGGGGGCGTTCGGATTCGGGTCATGCGGTTGTGCGGGTGCCGTCCGTGCCGTGGGCGGCAGGCCGGTCGTCGCATCGTTCCCGGCGCTGCCCGGATCGGGAGAAGCCGCCCGATGGGCCGGAACTGCTCCTGCCAAAGCCGCCGGCGGCCTGGCGGTCAGCGCGGCTTCGACAGGTTGGCTGCGTCGGTACGGCGCGGGCTGCGTGGTCGCGACCGGTTCGTCGTCGCTGGAGAAACTCGGTCCATTCGGCTCGGGCAGGTCCAACTGCACCTGATCACGGGCGACATTGCCGGCCCTGTCGGCGATCGAACCGCGCACGGCCACGGGACCGCCGGCCGGCACGTTCCAGACGGCACGTCCCCGAGCGGCGGGAGTGACCTTCAGCGGACGCCATGCTTCGATCCCCGGCTGGATGTATTCCAGGCGAAGCGAGCCGACGTCGAGGTGCTCGTCGGCGGCTTCCCAGCTCATTTCCACTCGCCCCGGGCGTTCCTGAGCTATGCGGAGGTGCAGTTCGGGCGGGTGGGTATCGACGATCACCCGCAAGCCCGGACGCATCGGTTGGCCAAAGGGCAGCAGGCGATTGCGGGCGTCCAGCGTCCGCACGGCGAACCAGTATTCGCCATCGGAAAGAACCCGGTACTCGAAGTGCCGCGTGGTGGGAGCGACGCTCTGCACGTGTTGCCATGTCTGCCCGCGGTCGACCGAGACGAACAGCCGGATTTCCTTGGCTCCGATCCGCGCCAGTTCCGCCGGGTCGTAACGGAAGGGAATGCGGAAAGCGGTCTGGTTGGTGAATACCGGCTCGGGCAGTGCGTTCGCACCACCGCGCGCAGTCTGGCCGAAGACGGGCCAGGACCCGACCAGGCACAGCACGGCGATGCAGGCGAAGGCACGCATGGAATGGCCGTTCGGTTGCGCACACCTGGGGGAATGGACGTGCGCGAAGCGGTGCCGAGGGCGGCGACGCTTCCCGCGGCGCGAGACGGGCGCCATTTCCGCTATCGGCGGCACAATCGGCCCAACTTGAGCAAACCCGAGGCCCCCACGGCGGTTGAGTCCCATTCGGCGGTGTCACCGGCACCGCGACGGGAGACCGGCCGCCCGCCCGCCGCACCGCCGGCGCCGGGCCTCCGCCTTTCCCGCCGAAGCTTCACAACAGTCGCAGCGCAACAAACGCCCACAGCGTGGCCGCGGCATAGAGGGCCGCCACTTGGTCGTCGACCATGATTCCCCAGCCGCCGGGCAGCCGTTCCAGGCGGCGGATCGGCCACGGTTTGAGGATGTCGAACAGACGGAACAGCACGAAGCCGGCCAGACCGGCGCGCCAGCTCCAGCCGGCGCCCGCCAGACACAACGGCAGATACACCAGCGGAAAAGCCGCGATTTCATCGATCACGACGTGCTGTGGATCGTGTGAGCCTTCGTCCGTGGCCACCCGATGCGAACTCCACAACCCCAGTGCCACCGCGGCACACCAGGCCAGGAAAAACACCGCAACAGATCCGGGCCGCAGAAGCGCCCAGCCGAGCGGCAACCCCCACAGCGATCCGATCGTTCCGGGAGCCCAGGGACACCATCCGGCACCCAGACCGGTCGCGATCACATAGGCCGCAAGATGCCGGCGATTGCGCATGAACGACATCCTCCGCGAGGTCGACGAATGCGTATGCGACGGCCGAAGCTCCCGATGACGACCGCGTCCGGTTGAAGGGCGGAAGGGCAACCGATACGCTCGGGGTGTCCGTCGTGCGAACACCGGCGCATACCCAGTGGGCGGTTGCGTGCGCGGCCCGCTCGGCGAATGATAACCATTGGGTCGCGGGCGTGCCCGGACGGAGCCGATCGGTGATTCCGTTCATGTGTTCAGTGTGCGGATCCGGGACAGTCCCTACGCTAGTTGTGCCGCGGCGTTGGATCCGGCTGGAAGGCGACCTTCTGCGGTGGTCGGCGAAGGCGACGATTGGTGACTGCCGGGACCGGTGCCGCGATTGGGGTGTGGTTCTCGCCCGAGCTTTGCCGATCGAGTGAAAGATGACGATCGTGGCGAATGGGGGGCGGAGACCGGCACGGTGGGCCGCGTGAGTTCAGCGGCGGCGAACCGTCGGTGATGCCGGCTTTGAACTTTTGAACCATACGTGAGAGCGTGCGGCGCGCGTGGCCGTTTGCCCCGCAGATCAGGGGGATCGATATGGCGACGAATGAGGCGATCGAGCTGAGCAAGCTGGAGCACCTGAAGGAGTCGAGCCGGCAATTGCGCGGGACGTTGGCGGAAGAGCTCGAAGCGGAATCGGATCACATTTCCGGCGATGCGGCGCAGATTCTGAAGTTTCACGGCTCGTACCAGCAGGACGACCGGGAACTGCGCGGCCGGAAGAACCCGGACGGTACGCCGGCAGGCAAGCACTACATGTTCATGGTCCGCACGCGGATTCCCGGCGGCCGGTTGACGAGTGAGCAATTGCTGGCCGAGCTGGATCTGTGCGATCGGGTGGGCAACGGGACGCTGCGGATCACCACGCGGCAGGGACTGCAGTTGCACGGCGTGCTGAAGAAGAACCTGCGGGAAACGATCCGCGAGATCAACCGCATCCAGTTGACCACGTTCTGTGCGTGCGGCGACGTGGAGCGCAACGTGATGTGCTGCCCGGCGCCGATCCGCAACAATCCGGTGCGGGACCGGATGCAGGAACTGGCCTGGCGGACGGCCGAGCACCTGAAGCCGCGGACCACGGCGTACTATGAGATCTGGCTGCGGGACGAAGAAGGCCATCGGACGGATGCCACGGAATTTCAGCCCGTGGAGGAACCGATCTACGGCGAGCGGTATCTGCCGCGGAAATTCAAGACCGGCTTCGCGCTGCCGGAGGACAACTGCATCGAGCTGCTGGCCAACGACCTGGGCTTTCTGGGCATCGTCGAGGATGGTCGGCTGATCGGCTTCAACGTGTACGTCGGCGGGAGCATGGGGGTTACTCCGGCGAACAAGAAGACCTTTCCGGCGCTGGCGAAGAAACTGACGTTCGTCACGCCGGACGAGGTGATTCCGATCGCCGAGGCGATCGTCAAGGTCCAGCGCGATTTCGGAAACCGTTCGGACCGCAAACAGGCCCGGATGAAGTATCTGATCGCCCGTTGGGGGTTGGAGCGCTTCGCCGAAACTGTGGCGGAGTACTACGGTCGGCCGTTGAGCGAACCGCGGCCCGAGGATCCACGGGCCACGGACGACCACATGGGTTGGCACGAGCAGGGCGACGGTCGCTGGTTTCTGGGGATCAAAATCCCGAATGGTCGCATCCAGGACACTGATGCCGTCCGGTACAAGACGGGGCTGCGGGAACTTTGCAGCCGTTACCGTCGCGAGCTGAGGTTGACCGCCCAGCAAAGTCTGATCGTGTGTGACATCGAACCCGCTGAGCGCGCGGATATCGACGCGATCCTGGCGGACCATGGGATTCGTCCCGCCGAGGAATTGACGCCGATCGAACGCCTTTCGATCGCCTGTCCGGCGCTGCCGACCTGCGGTCTGGCCGTGACCGAATCGGAACGCGTGATGCCTGCGGTCCTGGAGGCCATCCGCAATGAACTGGCCGCGCGGGGGCTGGAGGCTTCCGAATTGGCCGTGCACATGACCGGCTGTCCCAACGGCTGTGCGCGCACCTACACATCGGACATCGGCCTGGTGGGCAAGGCACGCGGCAAGTACACGATCTACCTGGGCGGGAACGCCGTGGGGACCGCGTTGGGGTTCGTGTATCAGGACCTGGTGCCGCTGGAGGAGATTCCCGCCCGTTTGGCTCCGGTGTTCGACCTCTATTGCGCGGAGCGTCAGGACGGCGAGAGCTTCGGCGATTTCTGCCGCCGAGTGGGCCCGGAGCGGCTGGCCTCACTGCAATCCTGAGTGCCGTGTGACGTCATTCGTTGCCGTTGCGGCGATCGGGGCGGCATGCGATGCGGACACGACGTCACTGATTCGCTCATTGGTGCGGCCCCGCCCGCGCCGCTCGTCGGCTCAGACGATCGGCCCAGTAGATCGGCTCGGGCACCCGCCGATCACTTTGCACGGCGCGGACGACACGCACGGCGTCGTTGAGTGTGACGCGATGGCCGGGCGATATGTACAGGCACTTGCCCGTCTCGCGCGGGCGGAACGCCTCCGCAACGATCTGGTCGTCCAGCCACACCGGACGTGTTTCGCCGGCGGCCATGCCGGTGGTGTCGGTGCGTCCGCACAGCAGCGACTTGCCCACACCGATGGTCGGAACGTCGTTGAGCACGCCGACGTGCGAGGCGACTCCCACGTGACGATGGTGCAGCCGGCCGTTGCCGTCGACCAGCACGACATCCGCCAGACGCCCACCCCGCCGCGCCGCTCCCAGGACATCCGTGATCACCGGCAGTTCGCGAAACGCCAGGTAACCGGGAATATACGGGAACTGCTCCGGCCTCGCCGCCGTGACGGACCACGCCAGCTTCTGTTCCGCAACGTCCCACAGGACGTACGCAGCGACGGCGCGACCGTCGTGATACGAGACGTCCACCGCGCCCACTCGTCGCACGCGATTCGTCAGCGGGCACAGGAGGACGCGGTCGGCCAGCTTCGCCTGGAACCGCTGCAACGGCTCCAGCGGCTTGGCGCAGCGGAAGTTTTCGAAACCGAATCGCGCCAGATCGACCCGGTCGTCACGGACCTCGACGCCCTCCGCAAGCAACAGCGCGGCCTTTTCGCACGGTTGCCCGGCGTAAAGTCCCAGCGAGCCGTCCTGTCGCACGACGCGGTGGCACACGCAGTCCCGCTCGTGGGAATGCCCGCGGAGGAATTCACCGATCCAGCGCGCAGCGGCAACGTCACCCAAGGCTCGAGCCAGAGCGCCGTAGGTGGTCACGCGTCCGACCGGCACCTGTCGCAGCAGTTGCCACAGCTCGGCGTACAGATCGGGAATGTGCACACGCGGCAATGAAGGCATGGAAGCGAACCTCGCCGTTCGAACATCGGTGCCGATCGCTTGCATGTTCTGCACGAACGGCGGGTGGGGC
>RFHO01000353.1 GCA_003696385.1 Planctomycetota bacterium
CCGCCCGCCCACTGGCCTCTTCGGCCGACCCGGCGCAGAGCAACGTCAGTCGTCCCGGTCCAGCGACAACACGAATTCGTCGAAACGAATCGCCTCGCTTCCCGGTTCCGCGATGCTCTTGAACAGCTCCGCGATGATGCTCGAAAACCGCTCCTTGCGCAGCGAATAGAAGTTGTGCTTTCCTTCACGACGCGGTTCGATCAGCCCTGCCACGCGGAGCAGCGCCAAGTGGTGGCTGACCGCGGGTTGACTCTGTTGCAACTGCTCGCACAACGCCGTGACATGCATCTCGCCTTGGCCGGCCAGCAGCAACAGAATGCGAAGCCGCGTCTCGTCGGCCAACAGCTTGAATACCTGAACGAGATCGCGTTCCAGCCCTTCCGACAGCCACGTTGGTGAACCCACCGCGGGCTGTGGCGGCGTCTCGAGAGCGTTCCCAATCATGCCCTGCTCGCTTTCCTGAACCTCTGTTCGACGGTGTTCCGGCTTCCGTGGCTGCCCTGCCGCCGGATCCGGTCGATGTGTTTCGTTGCGTTCACTCAACGACAGCACTCCGTTCTCCAAGCTGTACGCTCCGCCGCCGGTGCAGCGCTGGCCGACGTACGCCGTATCGCTGCCCGAAGCACGCCGGAACGTCCTTCTCCCTCGTTGAAACCACAACCCCGATGCCCCGACCGGGCCGGATGGCCGATCCATTCAAAAAAACGACAAACAGCGTCACAGGTGGCGGTGGCCGGGCCGGCGGCGCGCGGCCCGCGGTGTTCCTGCACCTGACAAAACGGCACCAGCGACGTCCCGGCCGGGCCGCGGTCGTACCACGGCGCCGCCGTCGTGAGCTTCGACGACATGGCCAGCACACGGACTCGGTCGCCAAAACCCCCGCCTGCAGCGACCATCACCGGTCCGACGCCGGGTGAGCCAGCGTCCCGCACGCGCCGACCGACGAACCCGTCTGCAGCGCAGGCCTTGCACGAACAGCGTGCTACAGGGACCGCCCGTTCGGATGCAATCGCGGCATCGACCGTTCGGTGGCGTTCGGCACGCTGCGCACAACGAGACCGCTGGCAAACGACCTTTCGGTGTCTCGGAACGACGATATCGATGGGAACGAACCGGCGGATGGCGTGACAATCGGCTCGCGAACGCGATTCAGTTCAGACAGGACAGGGAGATTGCCACCAACACGTACCGGTCCTCTGCGGCACAAGCCATTCGTCTTGCAACCACTGGCCTGATTTTATCGGCCCAGACCACCGGCACAAGTTCAGCCCGACCGTTTCCTGACGCTTTTGGCCAATCCGCTTGCGGCTGCACGTGCTGCAATTCCTCTGTCGCTCACACCAACCGGGTGACGACGGAACGGCCCATCACGCCGCAACAGCGGCTGCCGGCTCGGCACGTACTCCCGGCCTGACGAGGACGGTTTTCACGGCGAAGCGGTGCCTGCGGGCGGTCCGTCGGTCTGTGGCGTTGCCGGTGGTCGAAAGCAACACCGCCACCGATCGCGACCGTCGGCGGACTGCCGCGCTTCGGGGCTGCCGGTCTTCCGGCGATCGTCAGCCTGCCTCGTCGGCGATTGCCGCACGAAGTCGTGCCATCAGGTGTTCGCTGCGAGGCCCACCGGCGGAAAACGTCACGCGGCGTGCCTCGTCGGGCAACACCTCGAGCTCCACCCACAGACAGTCGGCCGGCAACCAGTTCCTCACGCGATCCGCCCATTCGATCATCACCACCGCCGGCCCGTCTTCGGCAAACAGTTCCTCGACGCCCAGATCGCCGAACAGCCCCGGATCCTTCAACCGATAGGTGTCGACGTGCACCAGCGGCAACCGCCCTTCGTATTCCTGAACCAGCACGAAGGTCGGGCTGCTCACGCATTCCGGCGGCACGTCCAGCGCGGCCGCCACCGCACGCACGAAAGCCGTCTTGCCACTGCCCAGCTCACCGGTCAGCGCCACGACGTCGCCGGGCTGCAGCAGCGATGCCAGCCGTGCCCCCAGTTCTCCCAATCGGCGCTCATTCGGGCAAACGGCGGACCATCGCTGGGAACCGCCTCGGCCGCAAGCGCGCGCATCGTCCGATGCGGACACGGTCGTCATTGGCAATCCCTCGTCGACGGTTGCGGCCGCCGCTGGACGGCCCGCATCGACGCCGCTGCACCGCCGCGCACCGCCGCTCCGCCCGCTTTCGCCGCCGGCAGGGCGAGACGCCGCTGCCGCGTGCCGCGCGTCGCCCGGCACCATCGCCTCCGGCACAACGCAAGCGCGCCCCCCGTCCTACGGCTGTCCCTCGGCGGGCGCCGCACCGCTCTGCGCGGGGGACTTGGCGGCCCGTGGCTTCAGCGCCTGAATGTACGCTTGTGTGACGTCCTCGATGGGCACGTCATCCGGCGGGACGAAGGTGAAGTCCGCGTCCCGCACCGGCCCGTCCAGAACAACGTCGTCTATCGACAGCCGCAGCAGAGTTTCTCGTCCGGGCGGATCGTTGTCATCCGCACGGAAGAATTCGATCCGCCGCGGAAACAGTGTTCGACGGTCGAACACGATCCGGGCGGTCTCCGGCACATACCCGGGCAACCGTTCTCCCCCCAGACGATCCCGGATCGCGGGTTTCCACCGCCCCTCGATGGCCACGGCCGCCTGCCCCTGCCAGGTCGTCTGTTCCTGACGATGCCAATCCATCGTCTCCTGCATCGACGCCAAAAGCGCCGGCAGACCGCCCAACCCCATTTGAAACGCCAGCACCGTTTTCTTCACGTTCGCCGAGCCACGCAGTGCCTCGAGAATCTGACCGATGTCGCGCCGCGTCACGTGCACCTGCTTGCCCACGCGACGACGGGACAGCAGCAGTTGACCGTCGCAGACTTCCAACAGCTCCGCCGTGGTGCCGGCCGTCTTCAACGTGTACTCCAGGCGCAGACGCAATTGCGGTCCCTGCACGTACGTCCCCTCGATCCGCAGCGGCAATTTGCCGATCCGCACGACCTCGGTCAGCCGCGCCCGCACGGATCGGTAGCCCACCAACCGGCGCCGCGCGGTGTCCAGAGTCCGCTCGGCCTCGGCCGCCGACTCTGCGTCCGTCGCGGTGGATTGCGATGGCTCCCCCGACGCTGCGCCTTTCTTTTCCGGTGGCCTCTGCCCCGCCGCGGGTCCGGGGGCCTGCGCCGAATCCGCCGAGCCGCTCGCTGCCGGCTTCGCCCCCGCGGGCGGCGGCTCGGCGACGGCATGCCATTCGCTGCACCAGCACCATCCGAACACGGTCAGCGCCACCAGCGCGGTCCGGCCACTCCAAACGGGAGAATTGCGCAAGCTGTTCATGATCGACCGAAATTAGCGGTTTTTCCAAAGATTCCGGCGGTCGGCGGCCGAAATACGGTATGGCGAATGTTGCGCCACCACCCCGTGCAACCACTGCGGACCGGTCAATATAGCGACCGCTCCGAACGCCGAACAGACCGCGCGGGAATCCGCGCCGGCGTGCAGCACGGGCGTTCGTCCCGTGGTTCAGCACGTTCGAACACAGGCGCCGCACCGGAGGCGGATCTCCGGCCCACGAATCGGTGACAGTCGAGAGGCGAGGTCGTCATGCGATACTACTTCCTGCTGTTGGCAGCGCTCATGATCGTGTGCGTCGGTTGTACTCTGGACGGCCAACAACTGGTCGATACCGGTGAGTATGTCGCGCCTCCGCCGCACATGCTGGTGGAACGCGGCCCGATGGTCGGCGGTCCCGGTCCCGGCGTGATCCCCACGCACGTGCCGGCTCCCCGACCGTTCCAGAGCAAGACGACACAGATCCGGTTCGTCGGCCCGGCCGGAATGAGCATCGGTTGGCAGGTCGGCGACACCTATGCCGACAATCAACTGACCGCACCGGCCCGCTACAACTTCGCCCAGGGCGCCACTTATCGCCTGAAACTCACCAACATCCCCGGCCGCGAAGGACTGGTGCTGTATCCGTCCCTGCAGGTCTATCCGGCGCATCCCACCACCGATGCCTACCTGGCCCACAACAGCATTCCGCTCGAGCTGACCGATGAAGACCTCGATCAGGTCGAAAGCAACAACTTCGTGACCAAGGTGATCTACCTGCCCGATCCGAAGTTCCAGGAGCTGGCGATCGCCGGCGTCGAAACACTCGTCTCGACGCGGCTGGACCCGGGAGTCGACCCGATCGCCGAAGCCGACCGGCGCGGTACCATCATGGTCGTGCTGCGAATGGGCAACATGGACCTGGAAATGCCCGACGGCGTCCAGCCTCCCAGCTCCGCCGCCGCCGGCGACTCGCAGATCCGGCAGACAGCGCACCAGGTGATCGACGGGGCGACCGGACAGCACGTCCCACCCACTCCGGTTGCGATCGGCGGCACGGCCGGCCAAAGCGGTGTCAATGGAGTGCCCGGACCGATGATGATGGCCAGCCCCGGTGGCCCCGGACTGCCCGCCTACAACCCCATCTCGGGCGTTCCCGGCGGGCCGATGTGGGGCATTCCCGTCACGTCCACGCCGATCGGGCTGCCGGGCCCTCCACACCTTCCCCTGGGAACACCCGCCGGGCTGCGTTCGCATACCGTGCGGAACCTTTCGAAGAACCGTCTTCCCGCTCCCGTGGACCACATGCTCATCGACGTGAAACATGAACCCGGTCTGCGGATGCCCAAGCCGGTCAAGCACGTCCAGTACACCGAAAAACACCCGCTGTACCGCGGCAGGGATCTTTCGACACCGAACTGGGCCGCTCCGCGTTGACCTCCGCCGACACCCCGCGGCACCGTTTCAACCGGACGGATCGCACACACCACCGCGGGTCGAAACGACGCGGCGGCGACGGGCAAACCAACCCGCCTGGAACCGCCGGCCCGGTCGCCGAGCCGACGCTTCCGGCAACACCGAGCGTCGGCTTCGGTGGTCGCACCGCAGCCGCAGGCGGACCACCGCGACGGGCTCCGCATCGCCGTGCCGCTGTGGGATACACAGCGGCCGAGAAGCGGTTCATCGAACTGTTTTGAGACGGATCACGAGGCACCCGCATGTTCGGCGCGTCGACCCAGCGAAGCACGGCCTTCCGCACCTGCGGCGCCCCGCCGGCGATGACGCTCCGTCAATCCACCCGGAACGGCACCGCGCATCGCCGTCCCCGGTTTGGACCACGCCGCGCAGCCAGTTTCGTGATTCTCACCGCCCTCCTGTCGACCGCGACATCGGTGTGGGCCCAGTTTCCCCTCGAGCCGGGACACACGCCTCTGCATGCGCACATGCCGACCGGTTGGGCCGCCCAGTGGGCCCGCTCACTGCGTCCGCAGGACGACGGTGCACCACAGCCGGTACGCATCGTGTTGCCCGACGTCGGCAGGGTGACGTTCTTCGCCGGTGCTCCCGACCGCCCGCAAACCGTCGAAGCGCCGGCCGAACTCGCCCTGCAGCTCGGCCGCGTCTACCGCTTCCGGATCAGCCACATGCCCCAGTATCCGGGCGTGGAACTGTACCCCACCATCGAAGTCATCGACCGCCTTCACCCGCCGGCCGGACACGAATGGGAATTTCCCGTGCCGGTGGTCTTCACCGACGAGGACATCCGCCATGCCCTTCAGGGACGGCTCGTCACGCGGGTCGTGTATCTTGAGCAACCTCAGCTCGCGGCGACCGCCACCGCCGAGGATCTCGTCCTGCCGCGCAACCTCCCGCCGAACGACGATCCCTTCGAAATCGCCGATCGGCTCGGAAGACCATTGCTCGTCGTCCGGCTCGGCGGGCGCGTGCCCGCAGTGAACGAACCACCGGAAGCGTTCTTCGGGACATTTCCGCCGTTCTGGTGGAAGCCCGCGGATGCTCATGCCGATCCCAAACGGATGGCCCCGGCACGCCGCAGACGAACAACCGAACCGGCCGAGCGGGCCCGACAAACCGCCCGCAACACGGTCTCCACAGGCCAGCCGGCTCGCTCGGCCCCGCGGGCGACACACGGATTGTCCCCGGACGCCTCCGCCCGAGACTTCGACCCCACCGAACGCTACGAAGCCGATTGACGGCGAAGCGACGGCCGGCCCGCGGCCCTCTGCGCGACTTCCGGAGCCGACACCGGACGCCATGACACCGGCCCAGTCCCGCCACCGCCTGCAAAACGCAAGGGCCCGACCGATGCAATCTCCAGCCGCGACCATCGACAGCACCGTCCGCTCCTCCCCGCCCGGATCGTCAACCATCCCGCCGCGGCGAGCGGTCCGGCGTGTCGTGCCGCTGGCGGTGCTCGCGACGTTGCTGGCGTGCGGGTGCCACGCCACCGGCCCGTTTCGCCTGGCCGGCCACAGCGACGACGCGGTGCCTCCCCAAGTCGCCCTCGGACAACCCACCGACGCGCCGCCTGCGGAAATCGCTCGCGCACTCGTGGCCGACGGCAAGCCGGCTGTCGTGACGTCGGCCGAACCCGTGCTCGCCATGCCGGGTCACGCAACGGACGCGCACTTCGGCGGCAGCCGTTCCCGTGCGGATGCGGAAGCATCCCCGCCCGGCGTCGTCCGGCTGACCGCGCACACGGTGGACGACTCCGATCCCCAACCGGTCCATACCCCGTCGACTGGTGTGGCGAACGACCAGCCGGGATGGCCGATCGCTCCGGCCGCGAAGCACGCCCACCCGCACCATGAGGCTTCCGCGGCGGACGCATCGTCCTCGGTCGTCGCTTCGGCAGTTCGTTTTGCTCCTGCCGAGCCACGGTTCCCGCTCGAACAGGCCGGCGGCGCCGCGTCGGCTTCGTTCGCATCGGCCTCGAACACCCCGGCGACCGATTCCACCACTCCGGCCGAACAAACCTCAGCCGCCAGCGGAACGAACGCGCAGGCCGTCACACACCCCGACGAGTACCTGCTGGACGGCGGCGATCGCGGAC
>RFHO01000354.1 GCA_003696385.1 Planctomycetota bacterium
CCCGCGGTCGTCCCCGCCCTTCGCCGAACAACTGAATCGAAGGCAGGCGGGCATTCATCGCAGCCGCTTCAGCTCTGCGAGGATCTCGTCCGGCGTGGGGCGGTCGGCGAACGTCTTTGCTCGGCGTTCGTAGCGCAGGATGCCGTCGCGGTCGATGATGAATGTGGCCGGGCGGTTGCTCAGTTCGGTGTGGATGCGCATCTGGAACGCGACGCCGTATGTCGCGCTGACCGTCTGGGCCGCGTCGGTGAGCAGCGGGTAATGCAGGTCGTCGGTCGTCAGGCCGCTGTCCTTGAGCAGCGATTTTGCCGACCACGATTCGTGCGGGTCGACGGCGACGAGCTGGGCGTTGAGCTTTTCGAAATCGTCGAGCCGGTCGCGCAACTGCGCGAGTTGTCCATGACAGACCGGTCAGGTGTCGCCGTAGATGAAGACCAGCACGACGGACTTTTTCCCGCGAAAGTCGCTCAGCCGGATCGTTTCGCCCGTCGCGGCGGTCAGTGTGAAATCGGGCGCCGGTTTGCCGAGTTTCGCCGAGTCGATCGTGTTCGCGTCCCATTGCGTCAACGTCCGCACGACGGCGGGATCAAGCGCCCGGCCGGCGCGTTCGATCGTATAGTCGATGTGTCGGCGGACGTCGCGGTTTCGTTCGCTCTGCCGGAGCGTCTTCCAGTCGACGACTTTCTCGGTGCGGCCGGTCATGCCGAGTGCGTCGACGGCGTACAGGCGCACCGCCGGATCGGCGTCGGACTGGGCGGCTTCCAGCAACGGCTCGCCGGGCACACGCGGTCCCAAAAAACCCAGCGTCTGAGCTGCCAGGATTCGCTCGGGAGCCGAACCGGACTTCAGCACCTTCAGCAGCACCGGGATCGAATCCGGCCCGTGAATGACAAGCTGCTGAAGCACACGCATGCGGAGCTGCCAACCGGAATCGTTGGCCGCACGCATGTAACCGGCCCCGCCGCGAAACTTCTGCTGCCAGAGCGATTCGTCCCAGCCCTCTGCAAATCGCCGGATCAATTCCGCTGGCGCCGGCGGCGCCGAGGAGCGATCACTCTGCCCCAGTGCGTTCGATACCGGGCCGACGGCCGAAAGGATCACGATCGCAATTGCAGTTGATTTCATGGGCGGACTCCGATGAATCGCGAAGAAGGAAAAAGATCGAGCGGGCCGTCCACCAGGATGGCCGACCGGGCTGCATTGTCACCAACGCAAGTCGCCCGCGCAGTGAGGCTGTTTACAGACGCAACGGGGGCGTTCCGCAAAACTTTCGACTTGCATGTAAGGCACGCCGCCGCGAGTCCGTCCACTGCGGCATCGGAACCGGCCGCTGAGCATCTGAAAGCCGCGGGTTGAATCCACAGCAACGTGGGCCCCGCAGACCGCTGCGAAGAAAGACCACTGCGAAAAAGACCGCTCCCAAGAAAGCCGCGGCGGAAAAGTCCACTGCGGGGAACGCCGCGGCAACAACGACTCGTTGCAGGGAAAAACCGGTGCTGTTTACCCGGCCGCAATGTTCAAGGATGAGCTGCCTTCGGCGAGAGTCGCTCTCGCCGCCGGCAGCACAACACGTACCTTCACTCAGTTAAGTGAACCAGAACAAGGAAGCAGAACGATGACCACATCCGAAACAAGCACAGGCCACAGCAGTAGCAACGATGGCGGCATGCACGTCACACCGAGCACGGCACGGGAACCGGACCGAAAAGACGAAATTTGCAGGACAGCCCCGGACCGAGAAAAGTGCGAAGCCTTCCTCGATCGCCTGGCCGAAGCCGCCGAAAACATCGACCGCCGCGCGTGATGTCGACATCCGAACGAACCGCTCCGGCACCGCGCGGTTTCTGCAGTATGACAGAGGCCGTGCGGCGGTCGAATCGCGGATCGCACGCCGAGGCAGCGAGGCACTGTTGAGTATCCGCCGCGGATCTGCGGAGGGCTCACGCTCCGTGAACCGCGGCCGTTTTTTCGTCGCCGCTGTCAACGGCGAAGCAGAATCGTCCGACTTGATTGAACGCGAAAGCTGGCCAACGGAGGAAACGCAATGCCCGTAGTGAAACCACTCGAAAAGGAAAACGCGACACCTGCGGCGGCCGAGCTGTTCGCCGCGATCGAGCAGAAATTCGGAATGGTGCCCAACATTTTCCGCGTGATGGGCCATCATGCCGGCGTGCTCGGCGGGTTTCTGAAGTTGTTCGAAGCGATTCAAACGGACCTCGAACCGCGGTTGCGCGAACTGGCGTATTTGCGTACTTCAGTCCTCAATTCATGCGACTACTGCACGTACTACCACAGGGCCGCCGCGAAATCCGCCGGCATGTCGGACGATGAAGTCGACGCCGTCGTGAACGGACGACTGGAGGAGTTCGACGGCATCGACCACGACGTGCTGCAATTTGCCGAGCAGTTGACGTTGCGGGCGGTCGTGGATGAACCGCTGGCGGAACGCCTGCGGCAGTCACTGACCGAAAGCGAGTACGTCGTCCTGGCTGCGACTGTTTGCACTGCCAACTGGACAAACCGCTTCAATCACGCGTGCGGTGTCGAGCTGCCCTAGCGCGGGGGCACGTTGAATCCCGCAAAGCCGCGTGCCCCGGTGGAGCGGTGAGCCGGCCCGTTCACTGGTTACAAGGATCGTTGCCAAGGGGCCAGCATGACGCTTGTTCGAACGACGATGGCGATGGCCGCGGCCGCGCTTGCCCTGCTGGCCTGTCCGGCGGCACAGACGACGGCTCAAGGTCAAACG
>RFHO01000355.1 GCA_003696385.1 Planctomycetota bacterium
GCCGCCGAGGGCACCAGATCCAGCGCACGATCATTTTGCCTCCCCAACCGATGGAATCGTTGAGCCATTGCAGCGCGAACGGTCGCCGTGCGTCCGAGCGCCGCCGCGCAGACGGGGTGCACTCTGCCTCTTTGCCCGTCGAGTCGTGTATCATAGTGCCTGCAGGCCCAGTTGCCATTTTGCCCGGATTTCGAGAGAGCCGTCGCATGCCCTTGAAGACTGGACACAGCCGTCTCCTCGCTCAAGCCGCCCGTCGGCACCGCTCTGCGGCCACGCCGCACGCTGGAACCTGCGGTGCACGCCGGACGCGCGACTCGTGGAATCGCGGCATGAAGTCCGGCGGACTGCTGTTGCTTGTCGCATCATTACTGGCGTCGGTGGCACATCGCACGCACGGCGCTGGCCCACGCACGGGCACGGAACGAGCTGCGTCCGACGAAACCGCGGTGGTTCACTCCCACACCAGGCCCGCACTGCTCCTCGAACTGACGTTCGACGCACCTTCGAACGGCGTGGGCGGCACGCCTGCCGGTGGAAAGCGCGGCACCGACCCGGTCCAGTCGACAGGCATCGTCGCCCACGGTCCCGTCGTCCGGGACGTCCCTTCCGCCACCGCACGTTTGGGACGCGCGGTGCGTCTTTCCGGTGGTCACCTGGCGCTCACGCCGGAACGGACGGCGACGTGCGATGCGTTCACCATCGAACTGTGGGTCCGCCTGGATCGACGCCCGCCGGGCATCGCGGCTTTGTACGCGGCCGACCAGTGGGCGTCGGGAGCCGTTCATTTCAACGTCAAGCCGAACGGGGCCGTCGAGCTGGCCATCAACGGCACGGACCGGTATCCGAACACCGGTCCGGACGTCCTGGAGACGGGCCGGTGGGTCCACCTCGCCGGCACCTACGACCGCCGCACCGGCCGATTGTGTATTTATCGCAACGGTCGTGCGGTGCTCCAGACGCAGTTGACACGAACGGTCGCCGTGCGGTTTCCCAGTGCGACGATCGGCGCGTGGCGGACGGGCACGCAACCGCGCCGCGTGCTGTTGGGCAGCATCGACGACGTGCGGATCCATACGACCGCTCTGCCCGCCGGCGCCATCCGGCGGCACTACCTCGAAGCTCGTGGCGTTCCATTGGAACCGATCGACTACGCCAGTCGGATCCGGCCACTGCTGGAACGCTCCTGCTACCGGTGCCACGGCCCGGCCGAACAGCAGGCCGGACTGCGGCTGGACGTTCGCGATTCCGTGTTCCGCGGCGGCGAATCGGGCGAACCGGCCGTCGTCCCGTACGATTCCGAAAGCAGCGAGCTGGTGCGGCGAATCACCGCGCGCGATCCCGCCGACCGCATGCCGCCGGAAGGCCCTCCGCTTTCCAGCGCGCAGATCACCCTGGTCAGGCACTGGATCGATCAGGGAGCCGTCTGGCCCGACGAACTGGCGGGCAAGTCGCCTCGTTCGCGGCCGTCGAGCAACCACTGGGCGTTTCAGCCGTTGGCCGAACCGAAGCCGCCGCTCGCCGACGCCTCGTTCGTCCGCGGCGGAAACGCGATCGATGCGTTCATCTTCCGCGGGTTGACGCGGGCCGGTCTTGCCCCGTCCCCCCCCGCCGATCGCCGCACCTTGATCCGCAGGCTGTTTCTGGACGTACACGGCCTGCCCCCCTCGCCCGAGCAGATCGGCCGGTTTCTCGACGATGCCCGCCCGGACGCCTGGATCCGTCTGGTGGACGAAGTCCTCGCCAGCCCCAGGTACGGTGAGCGGTGGGCTTCCCACTGGCTGGACGTGATCCGCTACGGCGACACCCACGGATTCGAAGTCAACACGCCGCGTCCCAATGCCTGGCCCTATCGCGACTACGTCATCCTCAGCCTCAACGAGGACAAGCCCTTCGATCGGTTCGTCCAGGAACAGATCGCCGGCGATCAGCTCGGCGTCGACGCGGCCACCGGTTTCCTGGTCGCCGCACCGGCACTGTTGCCGGGACAGATCGGCAAAGACGAAGCGTCGCAGCGACAAGCCCGCTCGGACGCCCTCGATGAAATCCTGGTCACCGTCAGCGAAGGGCTGATGGGGATCACACTGCACTGCGCCCGTTGCCACAACCACAAGTTCGATCCGTTCACGCAGAAGGACTATTACCGCTTCGTGGCTCTGTTCGCGGGCGTGCAGTACGGCGAACGACCGATCCGACCGGGCGGTGCGTCGTATGCGCCGGCCACGCGCATCTTCGGCGGCACGTTTCACGCACCGGAGCCGACGTTCCGGCTCTACCGCGGCGATCCCATGCAACGGCGCGAACGCGTCGCTCCGGACATCCCGTCGCTTTTCGGATCACTGGGTCTGGAATCGACCACGCCCGACCCGCAGCGCCGGCTGGCATTGGCCGAGTGGCTGGTCAGCTCGAACAACCCGCTGACGGCGCGCGTCATCGTGAACCGCATCTGGCAGCACCACTTCGGACAGGGTATCGTCCGGACTCCATCGGACTTCGGGAAGCTCGGAGCGCGTCCGACACACCCGGAACTGCTGGATTATCTGGCCGGCGAACTGATTCGCAACGGCTGGTCACTGAAACACGTGCACCGCCTGATCCTCACATCGAACACCTACCGCCAATCGAGTCGGCCGCGTCCACAGGCCCTGGCCGTCGACCGCGAAGCCCGCTGGCTGTGGCGTTTCCCACCCCGGCGTCTGGACATGGAACCCATTCGTGACAGCATGCTGGCCGTCAGCGGCGTCCTCGACTCACGCATTGGCGGCCCCGGCTTTTCGGTCTTCAAACCGAATGACAACTACGTACGCGTCTACGAACCGCTCGAAACGTGGGGACCGGACCAGTGGCGGCGGATGATCTACGTCCACCGAGTCCGCATGGAGCGGGACGGCGTTTTCGGGGAATTCGACTGTCCCGACGCCGGACAGCCGGCGCCGCAGCGTGCCCGTTCGACGACAGCCCTGCAGGCTCTGAACCTGCTGAACAGCTCGTTCGTCCACCAACAGGCCGAGCTGTTCGCCGCGCGGATCCGAAACGAAGCCGGCGCGGACGCCGACCGGCAATTGGACCGAGCCTTCCTGCTGGCTTTCGGCCGCGTTCCGACGGACACGGAACGGACGGCCGCACGCCGAGTCTTGAACACGTTCGGACTGCCGGCCGTGTGCCGGGCACTGTTCAACGCCAACGAGTTTCTCTTCCTGCCCTAGCTTCTCGCGGCTCGTGGAGAATCACCGAATGAAGTGGCATTCGGCAGCAGACCAACGCGGGACACGACGATCCGGCCGACCGTCCGATCGCACGCCGTCAGCCGGCGACGTGGTCGTATCACACGCCGCACACCCCGCTGACTTCGCAGCACCGCCGGCCCTCGCACGCTGCCACCGGGACGGATTCGCCGCACCCAACCGCCGCCTTCCGCGACAGCACAGGCACCGCGGTCCTTTCCGCTTCGGCGGGACACCTCCAGCTCGACGAGGTAAACGATGTTGAAACTCAGCGACCTACTCGACCGACGGCGGTTCCTTGCGTGCACGCGTAGCGGACTGGGAGCCATCGCACTGGCCTCTCTGCTCGAGCGGGACGGCCTGCTGGCCGGTCAACCGGAACCGTACGACATCGCGATCGACCCGGCGGCTCCGACTGCGGCCCGCCGGCCGCCCGGGCGCGCCCGCGCAAAACAGGTGCTGATGATTTTCTGCTCCGGCGCGCTCTCCCACATCGACACGTTCGATTTCAAACCAGAACTGGTCAAACGGCACGGACAGCCCATGCCGGATCCAGCGGCCCGAGTGACGTTTCAGGGTGAAAACGGCAACATCGCGCAGCCACTGTTCCGCTTTCGACCGCGCGGCGAATGCGGAAAGATGCTCAGCGACCTGCTCCCGGCGCTGGGGGAACTGGCCGACGACTGGTGCTTCATCCATTCGATGACCACCAAGTCCAACACGCACGGCCCCGGAGAAAACTGCATGTCCACCGGCTTTGCCCTGGACGGCTTCCCCTCCGTCGGCGCGTGGGTGACCTATGCCTTGGGAACCGAGAATCAGGATCTGCCCGCTTTCGTAGCCATTCCCGACCCGCGCGGCGTCCCCCAGGCATCGATCAACAACTGGGGGGCCGGCTTCCTACCATCGGTGTTCCAAGGCACCGCCTTCAACGCCGACAAGCCGATCCGCCACCTGTTGCCGCCCCGCTCGCTCGCCCGCGGCGAAGATGCCGCCGTTCGCGAACTCATCGCACGCCTGAACGACGAACATCTCCGGCGTTTCCCGGAAGACAGCGAACTGCTGGCACGAATCAACAGCTATCGGCTGGCAGCACGAATGCAGCTCTCGGTCACGGAAGCCGCTGATTTGTCGCGCGAATCACGGACCGTCGTCCGCGAGTATGGCGCCGACTGCAGGGACAACCCCACCAAGGCATCCTTCGCTCGCAACTGCCTGCTTGCACGGCGTCTCCTGGAACGCGGCGTCCGTTTCGTTCAGTTGTTCAACGGCGCCTACGCAATGGGCGAGGGTGTCGGCAACTGGGACGGCCACCGAAAGCTCGAGCCGCAATACCGCAAACACGCGGCGATCCTCGACCAGCCGGCCGCTGCCCTGTTGCGCGACCTGAAACGACGCGGCATGTTGCAGCACACCTTGGTCGTGTTCTGCACGGAATTCGGCCGCATGCCGATGTTCCAGAAAGGGGCCTCGGGACGCGACCACAATCCGTTGGGCTTCACCTGCATGTTGATGGGCGGCGGCGTCAGGAGTCCAATGTCGTTCGGCGCCACGGACGAACTCGGTTACAAAGCCGTGCAGGACACAGTCACCATCCACGACTTCCACGCCACGATTCTGCACCTGCTGGGAATCGACCATCGAAAATTGAGCGTCTATCACAACGGGGTCCGCCGACGCCTGACAGATGTCCACGGAGATGTCATCCGGCAAGTCATCTCCTGAACGGAAGCCCGACCTTTCGCCGACGACCACTGCTGTGCCTGCCGGCGCCCACAGTTCACGCCTCCACACCGTACGATTCGATGCACGACAGACCGAGGGCCGCTCCCCATGGCCACAAACAGATTGCCGCATCGACACCCCCTCGTGGGACGTCGCGAGTTGCTGACGGCTGGCGGGACAACCCTGTTCGGCCTTTCCCTGCCACTGTTGTTGCGCGGCCGCGCCCTGGCCGACTCCAGATCCACCCGTCGGCCGCCTTCGGCCACTCAGGCCGATGCACCGACCGTCAGGGCGACCGATCCGCGGCCCCTCGCGCCCAAAAGTTTCGGGCGAGCAAAATCGTGCATACTACTCTTCATGTGGGGCGGCCCGGCTCATCAGGACACCTGGGATCTGAAACCGCACGCCCCTGCCGAAATTCGGGGCGAGTTCTCGTCGATCGCCACCAGCGTCCCGGGAGTTCAGATCTGCGAACATTTCCGGCGGATGGCATGCCGCGCACATCACCTGTCGATCATTCGCTCGATGACGCATTCCGACGTCAATCACACCACTTCGACACACCACCTGTTGACGGGACAGCCGCCGCCACGCAGCGGGAATCTTCGCGATGACTGGCCGCACATCGGTGCCGTGCTCGCTCGGCTCGGCCGAGGCCGACATCCGCTGCCGCCGTTCGTCTCCCTCCGACCGGAACTGCGCAACACCGTTCCGCGCTTCGTCGAACAGAGCCACGGTCAGTTCGCTGGCTGGCTCGGCGCTCGCTTCGACCCGTTGACGATCGACGCCAACCCGGCCGAACCCAGTTATCGCGTCGGAGATTTCACACGACCGCCCGAGATCTCCGTGAAACGCTTCGCAAACCGCAGGCGTCTGTGGGCGGAACTGGATCGCCGGCGCCGCGATCTGGCCACCGCAGCCGTCGCGACGCTCGATGCACATTACCACCAGGCTTTCGCGCTGCTCGACTCCGCCGTCGGCGCCGGAGCCTTCGATCTCAGCCGTGAACCTGACCGCATCCGCGACCGCTACGGCCGCAATCCCCACGGCCAGTCCGTCCTGCAGGCTCGCCGGCTGATCGAACACGGCGTCCCACTGGTGACGGTGTTCTGGCCGAACGACGGCATCAAGAACGTCAGCGTCTACTGGGATACCCACAGCCGCAATTTCATCGACCTGAAAGAACGCTTGATCCCGGCAGCCGACCAGGCGTTCGCCGCCCTGTTGGACGATTTGCACGAACGCGGCCTGCTCGACGAAACACTCGTGGTCTGGACAGGCGAATTCGGCCGAACGCCGCGAATCGGCCAACGCAACAGCGACGCCGGCGCGGGCCGCGACGGACGCGACCACTGGCCGAACTGCTTCACCACCGTCCTCGCCGGTGCCGGCCTCCGCGGCGGATCCGTTTACGGCGCCTCCGACCGCCACGCCGCGTTCCCCGCTCGCGATCCCGTCGCCCCGGTCGACCTCGTCGCCACGGTCTACCACCTGCTCGGCGTCCCCCCAGACCTGGTACTTCACGACAACCTCGGCCGTCCGCACCGCATCTGCCCCGGTACGCCGGTGGCTGCCTTGTTGAGCTGACGGGCCATCTCCTCCAGCACGACGGGGGCTTGTTCCGCTCCCCGCCGGCAATCGCCCCAACCGCCCCGTCCGCCGGTCCTGTTCACCGTCGCAGCACCGGCGCACTCGGTTTCCTTGTTTTTGTTTCGCCCGCCGCTGCCTGATCCCGATGCGCCCAGCTTCCCAGAGCTCCCCGGTCAATCGCCTCGGAACACCGCCATTCAACGACGGATCCCGCCTCGCGGATAGACCGAGTACCCCCGCCCCTGCCGACGCACCGGGTACCGCGGCGGCCTCAACTCGAAGGCATTCAGAAATCGTTTCAGCGCATCGTCCAGCAATGGCGCCGGCTTGACCGACGCTCGCGGCCGATCCAGCGTCCCCTTCACCTCGACGCCGACCCAACCGGTTGTCGTCTGCTTCAACAGCACGTCCAGCGCCGGAATCGGTACCTGCCCCCGAGGCAACATGGAATAGAACTCCAGATCGATCCGTCCATCCAGGTAGACGACCCCTCCCCGACTGTGCAGACTCACGCTATTACCCACCAGATCGATACTGTTGAATCGCACAGCACCGTCCCGCACGTAGAAGTCGAACAGCGCATAATTGAATGCGGACCTTTCCGGAGGATTCAAACTCAACACCCGGAACACCTGCATGATCACCGGCAGCTCGTACAACGCGGCCGGGCTGATCTGCAATTGACCGCGTCCTCGCAGTGCCTTCAAGGAACTTCCCCTTCCGGCCAGATCGACCCAGCCGTTCATGACGCCCTTCAAGTTCCGCGCTCCCCGCATGTACCGCCGCGCGTACTCTTCCAACTTTCCGTACGAGAGGTCCAGATGCAGCTCGTATTCCGGGACCGCTTCGAGCGTCGACCGGGCGTCCAACGCGATCACGCCTCCAATGAACTCCGCGGTGACCCTTTTGTTCACGTCGACGGGTCCAGCCTGCCCCTCCGCTTCGGCTACAAAAGCCTGCGTTGAACCGAGCACGAATTCGTCGCCGGCGATGTGATACGGGCCGGACACCTCCTCGAGCTGATACCCCAGCACCGTCAGCCGCTGCAGTTCCAGCCGGCCCGCTACGGTGGCCTGCTGTCCGTCATAGATCCCGCGAGATGTAACGCGGCCATCGACGCCGGTGTACTCCAGTCCCGCTTCAATTGTCGCGCCGCCGAGAAAAGCGTTCACATCCCAAGCTGCTGTCACCGGGTCGTCTTCCCGGCCCGTACCTTTCAATTCGATCAATCCCCGCAGCGTAATCGGCGTCTCCGGCGACAAACAGGAGAACACGAAATGCAGTCCATCGAGTCCACCTCGCTCCAGAGCCCGCAACAGCTCTTGATCCGCCCTCAGCCGGGCCAGCTGCACGCTTTCCAATCTCAAAGTCCACAGTCCCGGTTCGATCTGGGCAAAACCCTTGACGTCCAGAGTCGTTTCGTCGTGACGTGCCAGAAGCCTGTTGACCGTCAGGCGGCCGTCCGCATATTGAAATCGGCCCACCGCCCCCCGCAGTGAATACGGCAACCACCGCGGCGTCATACTGCCGTCGTACCATTCGACCAGTGGCAATGAGACCTCAAGCGGCTTTCCCCGGACCCAATGGACATCCGTCGTGACGTTCACCCGACCGCTTAACTTCAAGTCGTCCCAAAGCGATCGCAGGCCGGGCGTGAGGGCCAGCTGCAACGATTCATCCAGCGCGGCCGCCTTCGTTTCCACATGCAGGGTCAATTCCGCCGGGTGGGTCGGCGACGACTGTATGAAGACCGCGTCACCAAGCAATTCGGCCGTACCGTGACGGCCGGCAAGCTTTTGAAACGTCCAGGTACCCGACCGATACACGATCTGGCCTCGCAGCGAATCGATGCGATAGGGGAAGCCCTCGTATTCGATCACCCCCTCGTTGATGGCCGCCGCAATCTCCATCTCCGCCCGCTGGGCGTGCTCTCCTCGAGCCACCCGCACGTGTATGTCCAGCTCGCCACGCAACCGAAGCATGTCGGCAACATTCCGCACGGCCTCCGGCACGACGGAGCGCGCGGTATCGTCGATCGGTAAACGATCGGCTTTCACATCCAGAACAAACGGGGCGGGAGGCGGGGCTTTCTTCAACAGCCCGGCTATGAAAACCGGACGCTGTCCGGCCCGACCCCGCATCGCGATTTCGAACACTTCCCCCTTCAATTCGATTGAGCCATGAAGGTCGTGGATCGGATACGGACAGTCTCGATACGAGACACGGCACCCCTTGGCGGTTAGTCGCAATGCGTTCAGATGCCAACGGCCATCGTTCCCTGGCGCCAATTCCATCGATATGTCGCAGGGGCCGGACGGTTGGTAGAGTTCGGCCAGTCTCGCCAGCCCCGGTGACAGGTGTCGGCGCAGCCGCTCGTCTACCGGGAGGTCGGCCACCGACAGCGCCACCCGGTCCGCGCCGGCCGCTCCGCTCAACGCGACGTGAGCGTCGATCGTGATCCGCGTCGGCCCGCGGCCGCAACGTAAGCGTTCCACTCGAACGCTCTGTGGATCGGCGGTGATGACACCACTGAAATCCTCCAATTCGAAGGGCAGCAGCGCGCTGTATAGCCGCCCTGCATCGACGCGGTACGCCAATCGAAAGTCCCATGGCCGCGCTGCCTCCCACTGCGCGAACGAGAACGTCAGCGCACCAACAACGTCCAGATCCAACAGGGCATAGTTCCAGACCTCTGGCCGCGCGGGATCTCCGGTGCCTGCAAGCCTCCTCCGGCCGTTCGCGGGGACGGCTTCGGACGTGGGTGAAGAAACGGACCTCGCGCCCGAGCGTCGTGCTTCCGGCGACGGCGGGTTGGACAACGTCTCGTGGGTCTCGGCCGACTCAAAGCCCAAGCGAACAAGCGGATCGTGTTCCGGCCGGATGCCATACGGCTCCGGCAAATCGTCCGCTGCCACCGCCGCCGGATTGCGCGGCAACGCGTCAACCGCGCCGCGGGGGACTCGCGGATTGCGGCCGCTCGACGTCGCAGCTGTGAAGTCCTCGGAATCGACCACTGCGGCGCCGTGATTGCCGTTTTCGTCCAAGTGGATCCACGACGCTTGGGCAGCTTGCCTTGGCAAAAAGAGCCGTAGTGGAAACGGGTGCCGATCGTCCTGCGGCTGCGACAACTGCGCCTCGACGCGTTTCCGCAACCGGGCCACGCGTTCGGCAAATTCAGGGGAGAGTTCCACCAGGAATCGCAGGAGACGGCGATCGACGCGAAGTTGTGTCAACGTGCCACTGATAGAGCTCCGATGCATATCCGGCCATCGCGCGAAGGTCGCCTTCAATGGCCCAAATGGTGGAACCTCCCCTTCGAACCGACAACGCAGTGGTGGCCGACGCATTTTCCCACTCGACGGGGACACGCTGATCGTCAGCCGGTCCACCCGCGCCGACAGCGTAACGGGCCGCGACGCCTGGAGCAGCTGCACCACGATCGTTCCCCCGACCACCTCGATCTCTGGTACGGACATTCCCGTCGGTGGCCGGGTCAGCAGATCCTCGACCGACCAACGACCTTCGCTGTCCCGCCGCAGATACAGATGCGGGCGATCGATGCGGAGACGGTCGATCTGCAACTGTCTTGTGCGAAGGTATTTGACGGAATCGACGTCGACTATGATCTGCGGAACGTGGGCCAGTGGGCGACCGTCCGCGGCGAAATCGGCGCGAACGCCGATCAGCCGAATGCCGTGCAGCAGGTCCATTCGACACGCGTCGATCGACACGCGCAACTGGGGCCACTGCCGCGCGGCGTACTGCAACACAGCCTGCCGAATCAGCGCATTTCGGGCCTCCCACTGGCGATATCCGTACCAAACCGCCGCGCAGACGAGCACGACGCTGCACCACACACACCAGCGGAATAGCCTGCGAATGCGCTTCATGCGGACGCCAAATCCGTCATCCTGATACACCGCCAGCCGGACAACACCGACGTAGACCGCGTCGTTCGGCCTTGACGAGCGTTGCACCGGTTCCGGTTTCGGACGATTGCCATGACCGAACACTTGGCCCGTCGGGCCACTTGTCGGCCTTGCTGGCCGTCTGCGCTTGTGTTGCTCGTGTTCCCCGTGGCCCTATCTCAGGCATTGCCGTCACTGGGCTTCCACCGAATTCGTTGCGACGCGACCACCCACCACCCTCGGCCGGCAAGCACAAGCCATGGAGGCTCACCTGGAACGCGGTATCGCATCGAGCCGACGAAAATCCCGTGCACGGCGGCGAAATACGCCATCGGACCGGCCAACAGAGCCAGCACCTCCGGGCGTTTCCGAAGTCGCCACATCCCCGCAGCGCCGCCAACCACTGCCGCGCCCCAATAAACCCCCATAGCCCAACGTACCAGCGGATTGTCGAACGCATCCGTCAACGGCCAGGGGCTGAAGAAACGTTTCCACTTCGCGAAAGCCAGGGCAACGACGCGCACGGGATGCCGACGAGCGAATTCCCAGGCACGGGTCCGGTAGTGACGGTCGGCATCGTATTCGGACAGCCGCCGGTAGACGCCTTCGCGATCGATGAACGCCATGTCACTGGCACCGGTCGCGTCCGGATTCAGACCGTCGTAGAGGCTGGGCCCGGCCCACAAGGTCGTCCACACCCAATGCCCCGCCACGTCCGGTCGACGATTGCGCAGCGCCCACGGCAGCAGTGTCCCGAACAGCCCGACGACAATGCACGCCGCAGCAACAAAGCTCCGCATGGCACACCGCGTGCGAATGATCAGCCACACACTGTACAGCGGAGGAAACAGCAACCAGCTCGGGCGTACATACGTCGCCAACGCTCCCGCTGCTCCCGCCGCCAATCCCCCGACGGCGACCGACAGCCAACCGCGGCGTGAGTCTCGACCGGTCCCCGCAGGGCACGGCGGGGCGTCTGCGGCAGCGCCCTCCGGCGGCAGCTCCGCATCCTCGGACGCAAATGCACCGCGTCCGACCACCGATCGCGTCAGCGGAACCAGGCTGAGCAGGCTCACCAGAACCGCGACCGCAAACAGCGTCTCACTGAGCAAAAGCGCGCTCATGCCGACCAGCGTCGGTGCAAACGCAACGCCGATCGCGGCCGGCCATGCCGTCTTTCGACCTGCTGTGGCACGCGCCAAGGCGAACACCAGCGCGCACGCAGCGCTGCCGACCGCGCAATTCACCACCCGCGCCGCCCAATGATCCGGTCCAAACAGCCGAATGCTCACCGACAGCAACAGCGGGAACCCCGGCATTCGCATCACACGACGCGGCGGATCGTGCACGGCGTAGGGCCGGCCGGTCGCCAGCCGCTGCGCCAGTTCCCAGTAGCCGTTCGCATCACCTTCGACCACGAAAGCGCGGAGGGGATCGGCGTCCAACCGTTGCTGAACCACGGCGGCAACGGAGACCCGTACGGCAAACGCCGCCAGAACCAATCCCACCAGCGCCCATCCGGTCGTACGGTTCACCACGGCGCTCATTCCGGTATGCTCACGCATAATGGCAGCCGCGAAGCCTGCGGCATCCGTTCCACGTCCCACGGCCACGAACAGCGACGCAGTCGTTGTCACCGCCGTCGCACGGGCCCAGTGGCAAAAGGCGCGGAATCAACCACCGCTACACGAACGCCGGGCGCATACTGCCGCTCCAGCGACGGGCCGCCTGGAACGAAAGGTTCGGCATCCTACGACGGCCGCAAAAACGCGGTCAAGACGCAATCGTGCGGAGAGGGTCGATACCGTTGTCCCTTCCGGCATCGCGTCCACGGCGACGCTCGCGCATGTCGCAACGCCTGCTTCACCGATTCTCGAAGCCTGTTGTCTCCAGTGTCTTCAGCAAAGGAGCCCGACGTGAGATTCCTGCGATACCTCGATGCCGACAGTCGCGAACACTATGCGCTGGAACACCCCGACGGCCGTCGAACGCGTGTGGAAGGAAGTCCGTTCGGTGAGTATTCCGACACCGGCGAACCTGCGGACATCGCCCGGCTGCTGGCGCCCGTGTCGCCAGTGGACATCTTCTGCATCGGATTGAACTATCGGCGGCATGCGGAAGAAGGAAACCTGCCGATCCCCGAACATCCGGTGGTTTTCATGAAGAACACCGGCAGCGTCCAAGCCCCCGATGAGCCGATCGTGCTTCCGCGACGTCTGCGCAGCGATCGTGTGGACTACGAGTGCGAACTGGCGGTCGTGATCGGTCGCCCGTGCCACAACGTGCGGCGCGAACAGGCCCTGCGGTATGTGCTCGGCTATACCTGTGCCAACGACGTCAGCGCCCGCGACTGGCAACTGCAGTGGGGTGGCGGTCAGTGGTGTCGAGGAAAGACGTTCGCCACCTTCTGTCCGCTCGGCCCCGTACTGGTCACGGGCGACGAGATCCCCGATCCGAACCGGCTGCGGCTCCGCACAATCCTCAACGGCCAGGTGATGCAGGACTGGACTACCGAAGACATGATCTTCGACGTCCCCACGCTTGTCGAATTCCTGAGCGGGAGCACGCGGCTCCGTCCCGGAACCGTTATTCTCACCGGAACCCCTCATGGCGTCGGTGCGGCCCGAAGGCCGCCAGTCTATCTGAAAACCGGCGACGTGGTCAGTATCGAAATCGAGCGGATCGGCACGTTGACCAACCCGGTCGTCGAAGAACAGCCAGAATGACGTGACGCAATCCGCTGCGGCGTGCTTTGCCGGAAGCACGGAACGGGTTCGCCCCGGCGGCTTGCCCAGTCGGCGGCGCACACCCGCAGCGAACGGACGTCAGCAGGGCGACCGCAGGGCGCCATCCATCGCACCGCCTCCCACTTGCGGCCAGCTTCAGCGCCGCCACAGCGCACCGCGGTCGCCCAACGGCCGCCGAACGATCTCCTGTGGTCGCCGCACGTCGATTTCGTACGCTCCCGCCGGCCCGTCGAAACCACCGAACTTCTTCAGATACTGTTCCAGCTTGGCCACCTTCTCTTCGCTCGGTGGCTCCTGCGGATGTCCCGACTCGCCCGCATGGCCCCACAGAATCCGAGACCCTCCCTGGGTGATCAGGGCGAATTGCGGGTCGTCCGGCGCGGACCCGCTGAGGCACTCGATGGCCTGCAGTTCGAATCGTTCCCAGTCGCCGCGGAGTCGCTCCAGCAACGACACGGCGGCACCGACTTGGGCCGTCGACCACACCACGCCCACACGGTCCGGCGGAGGCAGCTCTTCCAATCCCACAACCTTCGGCAATTCGGCAAGAAAGCTGACCGGCAGGTCTTCCACCGGCAGCAGTACTCCATCCCGGTCGATCGGCAGCCAACGGCCACGGCGATCACGGACGCACGCCAGCGGCTCGCGATACTCCAGTTCCACGACGATCCGTGCCGGCACGGTCTTCTGCACGCGTACGACACGCCGGACCCAGGGATGCGCTGCAAACGCCGCAGCCAGCCGTGCATTCAGATCGGCATCGAGCAGCGACAGCTCCGTCGGAAAGCCGGCCCGCGAAAGCACTTGCTCACGCAAGGACGTCGGCACCCAGCGCGGCGGAGGCGTGCATTCGATCGCGTCGGTGGCAACCCGATACAGCGCGTTCGACTCCAACGGAGGTACCCACCGTCGGATCCGTTCCACCGCCACGAGCGAAAACGCGGCAGCCAACACCACAACGCCGCCCACCAGCCAACGGCGCACTGCCGAGCGGACCGACCCGCCGGTGTGTTCGAAAGTTCCCTCAGTCATGCAAATGCCCTCGAAAACCACAAACGCGAGCACACGCCCCAGCCCCGTCCTTCGGGAACCGATCATCGCCACAGAGCCGGCCCGTAACGGTCCGTCCGCGTCGTCTCTCCCGTGCAATTCACCGCCCAGTCGCGCGACACGCGTCGAAAAGCGGCGTACGCCGTTCACGGTTTCATTTTCCCGAGCTCTCCAAGCCGACAAACATCCGGCCTGAGACTGCAAGGGCTTTTGCCGCACCCGCCGCGTCTTGCGCGGCACGACCCGCACAATCCGCAATGTCTCCGGTGGGGAAAGAACGGCTGCCTCCGTCATCGCGCCGGCAAACGAGTCGCCTGCTGAGCCGCGAGCAATCTCAAGCGACCGGATTGCCGAATGGCGAACCGCGCCGCCGGAACGTCCCAGCCCGGTCGATGGGTCGACCGCGAAGAGAAGAACACCGGCACCGCGTAGGTTTCAGAGACAGCGCCGCAAAGCCTCACGGACGGCACGATCGCACAATTCCGCCAACGACCATCCCGCGGCGCGGGCGGCCATCGGCACGAGGCTGTGCGCGGCCATTCCGGGAATCGTGACCACCTCCAACAGCCACGGTGAACCGGGGCGCACGACACGCAGATCGACGCGACTGATTCCGCGAACTCCCAGCGACTCCGCCGCGTCTACCGCCAGTCGTTGCAAGTGCTGCTGGATTTCGCGCGGGACGTCCGTGGGGGCGACATCGAAAACCGTCCGGTCCGATACATACTTGGCGTGATAGTCGTAAAACCGGCTGCCCGGTCGGATGCGAATGGCCGGGAACGGCTCGCATTCGAACAGAGCCACGGTCCACTCGTCACCGGACACGAATTCCTCGATCAGCACCCAAGGCCAAGCCTCCCGCGCGCGTTCGATGGCCGGTGTCATCGTCTCCGGACGGACGCCGACCGCCACTCCGATGCTGGAGCCTTGGGCGTCGGGTTTCACCACCAGCGGTGGACGAAGGCCGCGCACTTTTGCAGCGACGTCCCGCGGTGTCGCTTCGGGATCGAGCAGCACGGACCGGGGCGTCGGCAGGCCGACCCGCCGCCAGACGTCCTTCGCCCGCGACTTGTGAAAGGCGAGCGCCGACGCCTTCGCGTCGCTCCCGACGAACGGCATCCCGCGTCGCCGGAGAATCTCCTGAACACCGCCGTCCTCGCCGAATGCACCGTGCAACATCGGAAACACGACGTCGAACTCGGCGAAGTCGTACTCCCAAAGATCCTCGTGCGCCGGATCCAGCAATCGGACGTCGTGACCGGCCTCCGCCAGTGCGGCCGCGACCGCCGAACCGCTTTCCAGACTGACGGCACGTTCCGCGGAATCACCACCGTACAACACGAGCACCCGATACGTCTGCCCGACCATGAAACGGGTCTTTTCCCCAATGGCGGCCGGTCCGAGATCGAAGAACACCGACTTGCCGCATCCGCCGCAGCCGGTGGAACGATCCTCCGCGGCGGTCCCGTCTGAGCCCCTTCAGATCACCAGATCTGGATCTCCAGCTCCAGCTCCACGCCGAACTGTTCGGCGACCGTGGAGCGGGCCAGCTCGATGAGCCGCAGCACGTCGGCGGACGTGGCCCCCGGCTCCGTGACGATGAAGTTCGCGTGCCGGTCGCTGATTTCCGCCTTGCCGATCCGCGTCCCCTTCAAACCCGCCCGCTCGATCAGGTCGCCCGCGCTCATGCCCCGGGGATTCTTGAAGATGCAGCCCGCCGATTGGTGGGCCAGCGGTTGAGTCGCCCGCTTCTGAATCCACAGCTTGCGCATTCGCTGGGTGATCTGGTCGGGATCACCCGGCTGCAGTTCGAGTTCCACCTCCAGGATCACCGGTTCGGCGATCGAACTGGTCCGGTAGCCGAACGTCAATTCATCGCCTTCCCGGACGAACCGTTCTCCGCCGCGGTCCAGCACGACCACGCGTCGGACGAATTGGCCGATTTCGCCGGCCCGACCGCCGGCATTTCCCTTGACGGCCCCGCCAACCGTGCCCGGAATGCCGACCAGCGTCTCCAGACCGGCCAACCCGGCTCGGACGGTTTCCGAAATCACGTGCGACAGCAACGCCCCCGCCCCGGCCACGACGCGGTTCTGCTCGATGCGGATGCTCTGAAACGCTTCCCCGACCAGATGGATGACGGCGCCGCCCACACCTTCGTCGCGGACCAGGACGTTCGATCCACCTCCCAGGACACGCACCGGGATGTCCTCGTCCCGGCAGTGCCGCAGCACGGCGGCCAGCTGGGCTTCCGATGTCGGTTCGACGAAGTACTGCGCCGGCCCTCCGACCTTCAGCCAAGTATGGGGAGCAAGTGGTTCATCCGGCCGCACGATTTCGGGAAAGACGTCCGACAAACTCATAGGGCACTTTCGTGATATCCCCGGCTCCCATCGTCACCAGCACATCACCGACCTGCAGGGCATCGTCTAAAGTTGCCACCAGACGGTCAAGCGACGGTTCGAAGCCGCACGATTGCCCTTCGGCACGCAGCGCCGCGACCAGCCGTCGCGAGACGGACGCGGCCTGCTGCGCCACATCCGGACCGCACTCCCGAGCAGGAAACGCTGGTACGACGAACACGTGATGCACTCCACGCAGCGCCGCAGCAAACTCCCGCACCCAACGTTGGGCACGACCGATCTGGTGCGGTTGGAAGCCAACCCACACTCGGCGACGCCCGAAACGCTGCCGGACCGCCGACAGTGTCGCACACACCTCCGCCGGATGGTGCGCGTAGTCGTCGATCAGTGTCACGCCGCGCCAGTATCCGACCAGCTCCAACCGCCGTTTGATCCCCTCGAACGCCGCCAGCCCCTCGCGAATGTCCACTCCCCTTGCCCCGACAGACGCAGCAACCGCGGCCGCAGCCACCGCATTGATCACGTTGTGACGCCCCCACAGACCACAGAACACGTCCGTCACGAAGGATTCACCACAGAACAGCCGAAACCGCACACCTTCGCGACCGCAACGTACGTCTGCAGCCCACCACGCTCGCGAATCTTCGGTCGGTGGACTGCCCACTCGCGGCGAAAAAGTCTGTACCTGCGCGGACGTCGCGGCGCGCAGCACGTCGCGCAACGGCGTCGTACAGGGCGCCACCAGCCAACCGTCCTCCGGTACGCGCTCCACGAATCGCCGAAACGCCGCCTCGACCGCAGCCCGATCGGAAAAGCAATCGACATGGTCGAGGTCTACGTTCAGAACGACCGCCACCTGCGGTTCCAGGTTCAGAAAGGCCTCCCGATACTCACACCCCTCGACCACCAGCCATCGACCGTCGCCCTTCCACCCGCTTCGACCGTCCGGTTGGCGCTCGGCACCCATCACGACCGACGGATCGCATCCCGCCGCCTGCAGAATGCTCGCCACCATCGCACACGTCGTGCTCTTGCCGTGTGTACCCGTTACCACCAGGGCCGGATGGTTCTGCGTCAGCCGCCCCAGCATCTGCGGATACGAGAGTTCTTCAATGCCCAGCTCGCGGGCGGCACGCCGCTCGGCATTCTCTTCACCCACCGCAGGGCTGTAGACGAGCAGGTCCGTGTCGGAGCGCACATGGTCGGCGGCATGCCGTGGCCGCGCCGAAATCCCCACCGACGCCAGTCGTCGCAGCGCGCGTGTGCTCGCGCCCGAATCGGAACCGCTCACGACCCATCCGGCGTCTCGAAGGTATTCCGCCAGCGCGCGCATTCCGCTGCCGGCGATACCGACCAAATGGGCTCGACGCAAACGCACCGCCGGGCGGGCCGCACAAAACGGACGTTGTCGCATCACGGCCTTCACACCACGCAACCTCCACCGAACCGTCCAACCAGCTTCACGCCGAAGGCCAGCATGTTTCCGACGCCATAGGACTATCGGTTACGGCGGCTGGACCGCTTGACCGGTTTGCAGCGGTTCTACCGGTTCGTCCGCGCCATGCGGCCGCTTTGCGCAACGTAACGGTCAGGCAATCGGCGCAAGCCGGGAGGTCTCTGCGGGGTGTCTCCCGACGGGCGCTTCCCTGAATCGCGGAACGACGCGATTCGCTGCAGATCGTCACGAAGTCTCTCGGTGGATTGACCTGCGGTAGACCACTCAACGCGCGGCAAACGGATCCGAACCGTCGCGGACGTTCAGACGAATCGCGTAAAAGCCGGTTCGAGCGGTGATGAACAGCGTCCGCGTATCCGGGCCGCCGAACGTCATATTGGCCGCGACTTCCGGCAACGGGATCTCGGCCACCACCTTGCCGTTCGGCGAATAGGCCCGGATCGTGCGGCCCGTGACGTAGATGTTTCCCCGTTCGTCCAGTGCCAGGCCGTCGGAGCCGACCGGGGCCGCCACACGGCGATTGCGCAGCGTCCCGTCTGCGGTGATGTCGTAGACGTAGGTCGTGTCGCCGCCATGGTCCGCAACGTACAGCTTTTTCCCGTCGGCCGATCCGATGACCCCGTTCGGCTTTTTCAGGTCGTCGATCACCCGTCTCGGCGCACCCCCTCCAGGCGGGACGTAGTACACGTGAAAGCCGTCCTGCTCCAAGCCTTCCATGCTCCCGTACCGCGGATCCGTGAAATAGATTCCCCCACGTGGGTCGATCCACAGATCGTTCGGCGAATTCAGCCGCTTCCCCTTGTACCGGTCGGCGACGACCTCGATCCGACCGTCCGTGGTGATCCGGATCAAACGACGTCCGGTGGGTTGGCACACGTACAGATTTCCGTCGCGGTCGAACCGCAGGCCGTTGCAACTGCCCGGCAACTTCCGAAACACGCCCACTCCGCCCTTCTTCGTCCACCGGTGGATCGTCCTGTTCGGTATGTCCGAAAAGTAGACGGCCTCTTTGCGGTCCCACGCCGGACCCTCGGTAAAGCGAAATCCGCCGGCAAGTTTCTCGACGCGCGCTCCCGGCGGAACGATCGGAGCATCCGCGCTCGCCGCGCCCCCAGCGAACAGCATGCCGCAAACACCGACACCGAACAGCCCCGCCAGCATTCCCCCACGGCCATATCCACGCATCGCCCGTCTCCTCGATCGGAAGCCATTGCTCTCGTGTCGTTCGTCACTCCGGCACAGAGCTTCTGCACGGCGACAGCGCCGGCACGTCCGGTTGCGACGGCCGGATGGCCGGCGGCCCGTACGCCGGACGGACCGCCGCATACCTGCGCCGCAATCGTGGGATGTTTTGATCCCTCGAGACCGCCCGGGAGCAAAACGCTTCAGTCCAGCTCACGGATCCGGATGTTGCGCCACCGTACCTCATACGGCCCGGCTCCGCGCGGAACGGCATGGACCTGCAGCCCGATGAAACCTTTCGGGTGTGTCCGGTAGATCTGCTCGTCGAGCAGATCCGACACCTTGTGACCGTTCAGCCACACCTGGATCCGTGGTCCCTTGGCGACGACCCGGTAGTGGTTCCATTCCCCGTTTTTGAAATACGAGTGCGGCTTGCGGTCTTTGGCAGGAGTGAGCCAGCCGCGGCCGGTGGCCTCTCCGTAGATGTACCCGGCTTCACCGGGGCTCGCCTCGATCTCCACCTGCGGTCCGTAGACGCGTCCGAATCGAGCCTTGCTTCCCCGCGGCACGGGCTTGGTCTTCGATCGGATCTGCACGCCCGAATTCAGCTTGTCGTCACATTTCACCTCGAATTCCAGTTCGAAGTCCCCGTATTCCTTCTCGGTGCACAGGAACGAATTCGGGCTTCCCTCCGACGTCCGTCCGACAATCGCGCCGTTTTCGACGCGGTACGTCGCCGTGCCGTTCTTCTGTATCCAGCCTTTCAACGTCTTTCCGTCGAACAGCGCCACCCAGCCGTCCGCTCCGGCCGGCTTGTCGGCAGCGTGCACGATCCCGAACCCGCAGACGACGCACAACAGAGCCGCCATTCCTCCGGTCAACCAGCCGCTACGCATCTCGATCGTCTCCTTTCGCGTCTGTTCGATGAACACACACCGACGCGGGACCGTCAGGCAGCCCGCCGGCACAGATCACCGGCTCGCGGTCACGTCAACCCAAGCCCTTCTGCGAACGTCGTCCCGAATCCGCACCTGCCGCTCGCTCAGGACTTCATGATCACGGGGGCCTTCCGGGCACGCTCCCACAGATTCCGCCACCGCTCCGAGCCGTCGTCGGGAACCAGGCGGGTCGTGACGCCGCGGGTGAAGAACGGCATCTTGCCCTGTTGGGCAATGGTCAGCATGAAGTTCACGCGGCCGGTGTTCGCGATGTACATCCGCGTTCCATCCGGCCAGGACGTCTCGATCAATCGCGGCGGCTCGGGCCGCTGCGGCGGCTTCTCGACACGCAGGCGATCAATGACGTCGCGATCCAGTTCCACCCCCAGTCCCGGACCGTCCGGAACGGCGGCCAGACCGTCGCGGACGGAAATCGGCTCGACCGTCAGCGAATGCCGGTAGAGCTGATGACAGTTCACAGCCGGCCAGGTGGCGTGCGAACAGACCGCGCCGAAATGGAGCGACCAGTATGCCGTGATCGTCGTCCCGACCAGTTGCAGCCAGAACGGCTTGTCGGCCATCGCGCAGACCGCCGCGATGTCCAACAACCGCTTGGCGCCCCCGGAGACCACGAATCCGTCGCAGACGTCTTCCCGCAACGCCACCAGCGGAGCCGGATTCCCGTAGTGCATGGCGATCTTCACACGCGTCGCCTGGCGGATCCGCTTGTTCCCCGCCACGTCCGACTGCGGTATCGGTGTCTCGTAGATGTCGATCTGCGGATACCGCTCCAATTCCTTCAGGATCGGGATGGCGCGATCCGCGTCCAGCAGCGTGTCGTTGAAATCCATGTCGATGTGGAAGTCGCGGGGCACGACCGCCGTCGACCGCGCGACCTGTTCCCACAGGTCGAACCACGGACGGCCCTTGGTCTTGTACGCCCGGTAGCCGCTGGAATGAGCCAGCTGACACTCCGCAGCCATGTCCTCCGGGGGCATGTCGATGTTCCACCACGACAGCGGCGTCCGCGCGTGCACCCGCCGTCCCAACAGGGCATGCACTGGAACCCCCGCCGTCCGCCCGACCGCGTCGAACAGGGCCATCTGCAGGCCGGCTCCCAGCGAATCGTCCCACAGCAGTTCCAGAGCGTTCCGGCCCTGCGCGCGCCGCACGTCGTCATCGCCGGTCGCCCCCCACGTGTAATAAAGAAGCGTCTCTCCGAAACCCGTGTGCCCGGACTGCAACCGCACTTCGACGATTTCCGAATAGCGCCAGTGCGGCAATTCGCGGTCCATCGCCCGCCGCGGAATCTCGCGGAACGGCACTTTCACGGTCGTCCGTCGGATTTCCCGGATCACGAAGTCCCGTCGCGCCGCACGGCTCTGCGCAGCGACCACCCCACGCGTCCACCGTGGCCCCAGCCCCCAGTCCCACAGACTGCACGCACTCGAGACTCCCGCCGCCAGGAATGTTCGTCGGTCGAGCATCGGCATCTCCTGAATGCGGCCGCTGGAACAACCAATTCCTCGACGGCCGGCCTGTCCCGAATCACGGGAACGCCCCCGATCCCCACAACGAAACCATCGCAAACGGACAGCGACCGTTCAAGCGTGCCTCACGCCGGATCGCGAGCCCACCCACCAGGGGCGCCGCGATGCCGCAACCGACACTCCAGGCCATTCCGTCGCGAACAGCTCGAACGCTTCCCTCATGCCGATCGTCCGCAAAGCCGCGCCGCAAGCTTCACCGCCTGAAACAGGCTTTCCGCTCTTGCCCGCCCCTGCCAGGCGATGTCGAGCGCCGGCCCGTGATCCACCGACGTCCGCACGATCGGCAGTCCCAGTGTCACGTTGACCGCTTCGTCGAACGCCAGCGTCTTCAGTGGAATCAGCCCCTGATCGTGATACATGCACACATACGCGTCAAAGCGACGGCGCTGGTCCGGTGTGAAGGCTGTGTCCGCAGACAACGGCCCTTCCACGTTCCAACCGGCCGTGCGTGCAGCGACCAGCGCCGGCTCGATCACCCGTTCTTCCTCGCCGTATCCGAACAGACCGTGCTCTCCCGCGTGTGGGTTCAGTCCGCACACCCCCAATCGCGGCGGCCGACCGCGCAACCGCTGCA
>RFHO01000356.1 GCA_003696385.1 Planctomycetota bacterium
ATCGAACACGCTCTGCTGCAGACACGACGATATTTCTTCGGTCGCGCGGCCGAAGGGATCGGCATCGCCGCATTGGCAACGCTGCTCGGCGAGTCGTCCGGCGGCCGGGCGGCTGCAGCCGAAACGCGGAATCAGATCGGCGGCTTGCCCGGGCTGCCGCACCACACGCCAAAGGCGAAACGCGTCATCTATCTGTTTCAGAACGGCGCGCCCACGCACGTGGATCTGTTCGACTACAAGCCGATGCTGAAGAAGTGGCACGGGAAACAGATCCCGGACGAAATCGTGGGCAACAAGCGGTTCAGCACGATGACTTCCGGGCAGAAGGAACGGCCCGTGCTCAGCGAGATCACGAAGTTCCGCCGATGGGGCCACAGCGGCGCGACGGTGTGCGACTTTCTGCCTCGCACCGGCGCCATCGCCGATGAGCTGTGTTTCATCAAGTCGATGCACACCACGCAGGTCAATCATGCTCCGGCCATCACGTTCTTCCTCACCGGTGACGAACGCCCCGGCCGCCCCAGCATGGGCGCGTGGCTGAGCTACGGGCTGGGCAGCGAAACACGCGACCTGCCGGCCTTCGTCGTGATGACTTCACTGGATCGGCAGCGGTCGTGCGGCCAGATTTTCTACGACTACTACTGGGGCAGCGGCTTTCTGCCGTCGGTCTACCAGGGCGTCCGCTTTCGCGGCGAAGGCGACCCGGTGCTGTATCTGTCCAGTCCTCCGGGGCTGAGCCCCACGGTGCGCCATGGCCTGCTGGACGATCTCGCGGCACTGAATCGCCGTCATTACCAGGAATTCGGCGATCCGGAAATCGCGACGCGCATCGCCCAGTACGAAATGGCCTACCGGATGCAGATGTCCGTTCCGGAGCTGACGGATCTGTCCGGCGAACCGAAGCACGTGCTGGATCTGTACGGACCGGACGTGCACCGGCCCGGTTCCTTCGCCCGCAACTGCCTGCTGGCGCGACGCCTGATCGAGCGTGGTGTTCGCTTCGTTCAACTGATGCACGCCGGCTGGGACCAGCACCGCAATCTGAACACCCAACTGAAAATCCAGTGCGAAGACACCGACGCCCCCTCGGCGGGACTGGTTCAGGATCTCAAGCAGCGCGGGCTGCTCGACGAGACGATCGTGATCTGGGGCGGCGAGTTCGGCCGCACGCCGTTTCTGCAGGGCAAGATCTCCGACGTGAAGAACTGGGGCCGTGACCACCACCCCTACGCCTTCACGATCTGGCTCGCCGGCGGCGGCATTCGACCCGGAATGACCTATGGTGCCTCGGACGAGTTCGGCTTCAATGTGGTCGAAAATCCGGTCACACCGCACGACCTGCAGGCGACGATCCTGCACCTGCTGGGGATCGACCATGAACGGTTCACGTTCCGCTTCCAGGGCCGCCGGTTCCGATTGACCGACGTGGAAGGCACCGTGCTGACGGACATCCTGGCCTGAGCGTGCCGCCCCCACGGCGCGAAGCGATGCGGCCGAACACCCGCTCCCAGCACGTCTGCAACGATCAGCGCGAGTGCCCGTCGGCGTGGCCCGCATGCGCCCCTGCCTCCGCAGTGGCCGACGCCAAAGGCGGTTGCCCGAGATGGAAGTCGACCACCACGGGCAGATGGTCCGAAGCCCGTCGCGTCAGAGCGTTGCGGACGACCCGGGCGTGTGTGACGACGATGTCACCGCGGGCGAAAACCTTGTCCAGAGCTCCCAGGCTCATCCATGCCGGAAAGCTGCGGAAGCGGCTGATCGGATGCGTCACCAGACGGAAGCCGGCCGCCTGCAGCAGTTGGCGATCCAGCACGTTCCGCCAATCGTTGAAGTCCCCCACCAGCAGCGTCGGCAGGTCGGCGTGCTTGCGGAACAGGTGGTGGTGCAGCAACCGCGAGACCTGCCACTGCCGTTCTGCGGCAGACAACCCCAGATGACAGTTCACCAGATGCAACGGCCCCTCCGGTGAATCGATGACGACGAGCTGCGCGCCCCGCGGCTTGCGTGTCTTCTGCCGCAGAGAAATCTGGTGCCGTTCGCGAAAGGGCCAGCGGGACAGGACAAGATTCCCATACCCGCCGGTCTTCAGATGGACGTTCAACTGATAGAGCGAATCGGCGGCGTGGAAGTACTCGGCGAGCAGCGCCGGCTGGTCGTGATACCGCGAGCGGCGCACGTTGCGGTCGACCTCCTGCAGACAGATGAGGTCCGGGTTCTGTTCTTCAATGGCTCGGATGATCCGTTCGATGCGATACAGGCGGTCGCGTCCGCCGATGCCCTTGTGGATGTTGTATGTCAGCAGCCGCATCGCTGGAGTCACTCGGGACCAGAAACATTGCACGCGGCCCGCCGGACGCCCGCCGGATGACGGGTTGGCTCCAGCGCCGCCGATGCGCTTTCCAAAAGCTTCTGTCCGGACGCCGCGTGCCGAAAGCTCGGAGACTCGCCGGACAGACTCCGGAATGCACGGTCATCATCGGTGTCCGACGGATTGCGGACAACCCCGAACCACCGGCATGGGCGAGGCTCCGGGCGTTGGCAAACGCATCGAAATACGTTAATGTGAATGCTGTTGGCCGCGCCGAGCACAGGGCGGTCGTGGCATCGGGAGTCGGCCGGCCAGCATCCTGCCTGCGGCGTTTCACCAGCGAGCCGCATCG
>RFHO01000357.1 GCA_003696385.1 Planctomycetota bacterium
GGGCACGACGGGCCGGGGAATGGCCGTGCGAGGTCTGCCTGCCGGGGAAGCGGCGGACGAATCCCGATCGGTGGATGCATCGGCGGTCGGATTCGGCACCGCGGAGGCGGTCTCGTCCGAACCTTTCGCATCGGTCGTGCGGGGGATGAAGTCGAAGGCGGCGCGGAGAGCGGATTGGAACCGGCGTCGCACGTCGGCCGGATCCACGCGGACGCCGAAGCGGCGGGCGATCTCGGCATAGGTCCGGTGAATCGGTGCCGACGGTTCGATCAACGTTCCGACGGCGTCGAAAACGATCCATTCCGCCGATTTCACCGGAGCGAGGCCGGGATGTGCTGTCTGTTGCGTCGCACGTGGACCGTTTCCGGCCGAAGCGGGGGTGCGGATATCCATCGAGGGAGATTGCATCGTCGGAGCGTTCGAGTGCGGTGTCCGTCGCGGGCCGCGCCCGGTGGCCCGGTTGCCGGGATCGCCGAAAGGTCCGCCGTTCAGCGGAAGTCCAGCGGATCGACGTCGATGGTCCACTCGACCTGTGCAGGTGGTCGGAACCCGGCCGCGACGCGCTTCCAGTTCGCCCTGAGGGCGGCGAGATCGTGGTGCTTGATGATCATCTGGTACCGGTACAGGCTACGCAAGCGGGTTACGGGTGCGGGGCTGGGACCGAGGACGGTCATCTGGCTCGCCGTTCCGGTGTGCCGTTGCAGCAGCGAAGCCAATTCATCGGCTGCGGCCGCGACGTCCTGTTCGCGGGGGCCGCGGAGCACGATGCGGGCGAGCTGCGCGAAGGGAGGGTAGCCGTACGCACGGCGGTGTTCGATTTCCTGCCGCGCGAAGCGGTCGAAGTCGTGGTGGATGGCCGCCTGAATGGCGGGATTGTCGGGCATGCGGGTCTGCACCAGCACGCGGCCGGGATGATCCCCGCGACCGGTTCGTCCGGCGACCTGCGTGATCAGTTGGAACGTGCGTTCCGAGGCGCGCGGATCGGTGTGCCGCAGCAGCGAATCCGCGTCGATCACGCCGACCAGCGTGACGCGGGGAAAGTCCAGTCCCTTGGCGATCATCTGCGTGCCGAGCAGGATCGGGAAGGCTCCCCGCTGGAAGTCGGCCAGGGCGGCGTCGTGGCTGCCCGGGCGGCGCATGGTGTCGCTGTCCATGCGACGGCAACTGTCGGGTCCGAACAGGGTCCGAACTTCTTCTTCCAGACGCTGCGTGCCGGTTCCGACCAGTCGCAGGCCGGGTGCCCCGCAGCCGGGACATTCGCGCGGCGGAGGTGCGTGGAATTCGCAGAAGTGGCACAGCACGGCGCGGCGGTCCTTGTGGTAGGTGACGCCGATGTCGCAGTGGGGGCAGCGGACCGGCTGGCCGCAGCGGCGGCACCAGACGGTCGGAGCGTAGCCGCGGAGGTTCAGGAACAGGATGACCTGGCCGCCCGCGCGGAGGGACCGTTCGATGGCCGTCTGCAGGACGCGTCCGATGGCGTGACCCTGGAGGATGCGGTGGTCGTTGCGGACGTCGACGACCCGGACCGGTGGGAGGGGGCGTCCGGCGACGCGGTGACGCAGCTTCAGCAGCCGGATGCGGCGTTCGCGCGGTGTATCGGGCTGCGTGCGCCACCAGGTTTCCAGGGCGGGGGTTGCGGTGCCCAGCACCAGGGGAACTCCGGCGGTCCGCGCCCGCTGCTCGGCGACCTCCCGCGCGTGATAGCGGGGGGCCGTTTCCTGTTTGAAGGTCGTTTCGTGTTCTTCGTCGATCACGATCAGGCCCAGCCGCGGCGTGGGGGCGAAGATCGCACTGCGGGCGCCGACGACGACCTGGACGCGGCCCTCGCGGATGCGTTGCCACTGGCGGTGTCGTTCGACGTCGCTGAGGTGGCTGTGGAGGACGGCGACCGAGGTGAAGCGTGCCTGGAAGCGCCGGATGGTCTGCGGCGTGAGGCTGATTTCCGGGACCAGCACGATTGCCTGGCGTCCGAACGACACGGCGTGCTGGATGGCCCGGATATAGACTTCGGTCTTGCCACTGCCGGTGACGCCCTGCAACAGGAATGTGGTGTGCTCGGTCCGCTCGATGCACTGGCGAATGGCTTGGATGGCTCGTCGCTGATCGTCGGTGAGCTGGTCGTCGGTGGGGGGTGGGGCGGGCTCGACACCGGGGCAGGGTGGAGCGGTCTTGTCGATGACGGTGCGGCGTTCGTCGATCGTCTGCAGAAACCCTTTTTTGCGCAGGGCATCGATGGGTGCGGTGCCGCAGTCGGCGCGTTCGGTCAATTCGGCGATCGACAGCGGGGCCTCGGCGGCCGCCACAGCTTCCAGAACGCGGCGTTGTTTGGGGGGCAGAGGCCTGTCTTCGGCCAGGGCGCGGCGGCCGGCGTCGGCCAGTGCGAAGCAGCGGACGACCCGCGTTCCGGCGCGACGTTTCACGCCGGCGGGGACGACCGATTGGAGGACCTGTCCCCACGGGCAGAGATAGCGGTCGGCGATCCAGCGGGTCAGCGCGAGCATCTCCGGATCCAGCAGCGGCTCGCGATCCAGCAGAGCGTCGATGGACTTGAGGGGCTGATTCAGTTCATCGGGTTTCGCGAAGCGGGCGGCGACGCAGAATCCCGTTACGGGACGATCGCCGCGGCCGAACGGGACCCGCACGCGGTGGCCCGGTCCGACCAGATCGCGCAGCGGATCGGGGACTCGGTAATGGAAGACCGTATCGAGCGGACGGTCCACCACGACTTCGGCGATCCACACGTCTTCGCGCGCCGTTCGTTCCCACGGCGCCGGTTCGGCGTTTCCCGCGGTGTCGAACAATCGCCCTTGGCGTGCTTGATCCGTCACAGGCTTTCGATTCCCATTCCGCAGGCCGGGCGGCGTGCCGCCGCTGGGGGCCTCGATCGGCGACCGGCCAGAACAGGCCCCGCGATGTGTGAGCTGTGCGGTGCGGTCGCGGCCGGGCCGGGCGACCGGGGGTTGCGGTCGTGCCCGGACCGGTTGCGTGACCGGCGCATCGTATCGGGTTGCGGCGGGACGGCCAGCAGGTGCGGGACGGTTGTGGTCGGAGAGCACTTTCAACCGGAAAGGCAGCGGCCATGCGGCTGGGGATCTTCGGCGGAACCTTCGATCCGGTGCATCTGGGGCATCTGATCGTTGCGGAACAGTGTCGCGAGCAGTGTGCGCTGGACGAAGTCCGCTTCATTCCCGCTGGAGAACCGCCGCACAAGCGGGGCCGGCCGCTCACCGCAGCGGCGCACCGCCTGGCGATGCTGCGGTTCGCGGTGGCCGGCCACTCCGCGTTCCGGGTGGACGATCGTGAAACGAAACGGCCCGGACCGTCGTACACGGCGACGACGCTGGAGGAATTCCGCGACGAGTTGCCGCAGGCCGAGCTGTTTCTGATTCTGGGCCGCGATTCGCTGCTGGATCTGCCCAACTGGCATCGTCCGGAGCGGATCTGCGCGCTGGCGACGTTGGTCGTGGCCGATCGACCGCTGAGCCGCCCGAACGGTTCCGGTAGCGGGTGTGCGAAGACGCAACGCGATTCGCGGGAGCCCGCGGAGCAGGGCAGCCGTTTGCCGCCCGCGGCGAGGATCGTGGAGATCGACATGCCGGCCATCGGCATATCCGCCACCGATCTGCGTCGCCGGGTGGCCGAAGGACGCTCGATCCGTTACTTCGTGCCGCGTGCCGTGGAGGTGTACATCGCGCAGCAGGGGCTGTACCGCGGGGCCGGGACGCCATCGACGGATTGATGGCGGTCGACACCGGGCGACGGGCCGTGGTGTCAGTGTCGGTCGGTGCAGCGCGCCTGGTCGCGGTGAACGGCGGCGTCGATGGCGCAACGCAATCGCCGGGCGACGGCCTGTGGGTCGTCGGCGGCACACAGAGCGCTGCTGACGGCGATCCGGCGGGCTCCGGCGGCGAGCACCGCTTCGACGTTGTCCGGGCCGATGCCTCCGATGGCGAAAGCCGGCAGCGAGACGAGGTCTGCGGCGGCGCGGACGAAATCCAGTCCCGCCAGCCGGGCGAAGGACTTGGTCGCCGAGTTGAAGCACGGTCCGAGGCCGACGTAGTCGGCGGTGACGGCCGCTTCTCGTAGTTGCCGCAGGTCGTGTGTGGAAACACCGACCCAGCGGTCCGGGCCGAGCAGGCGGCGAACGGCCGTCGGCGGCAGATCGTTCTGACCGACGTGCACGCCGTCGGCGTCGACCAGAGCGGCGATGTCGGGGCGATCGTTGATGATCAGCGGCACGCCGAGTTCGCGCGTCAGGGCCCGCACGCGGCGTGCGTGGTCCAGCAGGGATGCGTCGTCGAGTTCCTTTTCGCGGAGCTGGACCAGGTCGACTCCGCCGGCGACGGCTTGGCGGAGCACGTGTTCCCACTGATGGCGGCATGCCGAGGCGGTCAGCAGGAGGTACAGCCGGGCATGCTCGAGCGGGCCTCCGTACCGGCGGTGCAGGATCGACTGTTCCAGCGTGTAAAGCTCGTACC
>RFHO01000358.1 GCA_003696385.1 Planctomycetota bacterium
CTTCAACGGCTTCGTGTTGGCCACGTGCCGCTTTTCCAGACCGCCCCGGCGGGCCTGGAACACGCCGAACTGCATCACGTCCAGACCGCCCACGCTGTGTGCGTCGGTGTTGATCAGGATGGGAATGCCGTAGTCGTACGCCGCCTGCATGGCGTGCAGGTCGTCCAGATCCAGACGCGAGGGGTGGGCGTTGATCTCCAGCATCACGCCGTTGTCCGCGGCCGCCTTCATGATCGTGTCGTAATCGACGTCCGCACCGGGCCGACGACCGATCAAACGGCCGGTCAGATGGCCGATCGCGTCGACGTACGGATTTTCGATCGCCGTGAGCAACCGCCGCGTGATCTGCTCGCGCGGCAGCTTCAGCCCATAGTGCAATACGGCCACGACGAACTCCGCCTCGGCCAGCACGTCGTCCGGCAGGTCCATGGTGGCGTCTTCGAGGATGTCGCATTCGACACCGCAGAGCACGTCGATCCCGCTGATGCGTCCTCGCACGCGGTCGATGTCCTTCCAGTGCTTGCGGAGCCGCGTCGCGTCCAGCCCGTTGGCCATCGTGACCCGCTTGGAGTGGTCGGTGATCGCGATGTACCGCAGACCGCGAGCCTTCGCTCCCTGAATCATCTCTTCGATCGTGGCCGTCCCGTCCGTGGCCGTGGTGTGCATGTGCAGATCGCCGCGGATGTCCCGCAGTTCGATCAGTTTCGGCAACCGGCCCTGCTCGGCCCATTCGAACTCCCGTCGCGCCTCGCGCAGCTCCGGCGGAATCCAGGGCAGATCGATCGCAGCATAGACCTCCTCCTCCGTTTTCCCGCCCACCCGCTTCTCTCCGCGAAAGACGCCGTACTCGTTGATCTTCAGCCCGCGCTCCTGGCCGCGGCGGCGGACGACGATGTTGTGCTCCTTGGACCCGGTGAAATACGCCAGAGCTGCCCCGTACGATTCCGGAGCGACCACTCGCAGATCCATCTCCAGGCCCATCCGCAGCCGCACCCGCTGCTTGGTCTCGCCCCGCTGGAGCACCTTTTCCACGAATTCGTTTTCCGCCAGACGGTCCATCACGCGTTCGGAATCGGTCGAAGTGACCAGCAGGTCCAGATCCCCGACCGTTTCCTTGCGGCGGCGGAAGCTGCCGGCGATCTCCGCCTTGTCGACGCAGTCCAGCGACGCGATGTCCTCGCGGATGGCCTCGGCCACCGGCATGGCTTCGGCCAGGTAAACCCGCGCAATCGCCGTCTGCAGGTGCTCGATCCCTTCCAGAATCGATTGCTCGGTTTTCTTCCCGAAGCCGCGCAGGCCGGCGATCCGTCCGGCTTCGGCCGCGGCCCGCAGTTCTTCCAGCGTCTGGATGCCCAGTTCCCGAAACAGCACGGCGACTTTCTTGGGGCCCAAACCGGGAATCTTCAGCATGTCCAACACGCCGGTCGGATATTTCGCCCGCAGCTCCTCCAGTTGCGGCAGCGTGCCGGTGTGCACGATGCAGGCGATCTTCTCGGCCAGGTCCTTGCCGATGCCGGGCAGTTCCGTCAGATCGGCCCCTTCGTCGACCAGCGTCTCGACCGATTCCGCCAGCCCCGCGACCGTGCGTGCCGCATTGCGATACGCGCGAACGCGGAACGGATTGGCTCCTTCCAGCTCCAGCAGATCGGCCAGCTCTTCGAAACACGCGGCCACTTCGGCGTTGGTCATCGGGCTACCTTCTCGAGGTTCCTGCGCGAACGGGAGGCGCGAGCGCGGCGGTCCCGCTCGCGGTTCCGCTTCCGCTGACCGTCCGCGGCTGGAGCAAGGTGTCTGGTCTGCAGCGGAGCGACCCTTCGTCGGTCGCCGGTCCGCCGAAGCCTCCTCGATTCGGCTCTTTCCGTTCAGGCGATCGACCGCCGTATACGCCTCACGGGTCAAGCACCATGGGTTATGATGTCGAGCCGCACTGGGGACCGCAATTGCGTCCCCGGCGGCTGCGACACGTCGCCGACGGGATCGTTGCGTGCGGAAGCGGCTGCCCACGTGCCGAAGGCGGGGCAGCCATCCGGGTGCGAACGTCCGGCAGTCGCCGCCGCAGTGTTGCCATCGTCCGCCGTCCGCCTGTCGCCGTAGCTCCGAAAAGCCGACTGCGATGCGTTGCATTCTGGTGACCTTCGATTGCCTGCCGGTTACAGCGCTGGCCTGTTACGGCAATCCGTGGGCCAGGACGCCCTCCTTCGACCGGTTGGCCTGCGACGGGACACTGTTCGAGAACTGCTTCAGTTCGCAGGTCCCCGCGGCGGTGCTCGATAACGCCCCGTCGCCCGCAGCGTTGACCGAAGCGGGGATTTGCTCGCTGAATGCCGCGGGCGTACTGGCGGAGTTGAGGGCACGCGGCGTCACCACGTGCGTCGTGTCGGATCATCCGTTGCCTGCCGATCTGCTGCGCCAATGCGATACGGCGGAGACGGTCGATGGAATGAACACGTGGGACGTCCCGATTTCCGAGACCGGCGCGGGACGCCTGTTCGCCACCGCCGCCCAGGTTCTCGAAAGGCTCCACGACCACCCATCATTTCTGCTGTGGGTCCGCAGCGTTGGAGTCGCCAACGCGAATCCGTCGAGTCAGGCCGCCGTTCTGCTCCAGGAGCATCTGAATGCGTACCGCCAGCGGACCCTCGAGGTCCTGCAGGCAGAACGCCGTCGCAAGCGCCGCGACGGGGAACCAGAGCCGGTGTTCGAAGGGCCCGACGCGGACGACCAACCGACGTTCGTCGACCGTCCCAGCCTCTTTCTGCGGCTGGGAACCCGGGCCACGCACGCTTTCCACTCTTGGGCCCAGCAGCGGGCCGAGGGTCTGCTTTCCCCGTCCACCGCCGTAGACGGGGGCGAGGGGGCCAGAGCCGGTGCGACGATCGACGCATCCGCCCCGACACCGCTGCTGGAGCACTGGTTGTTCGACGCGGCCGTCACGCAACTCGACCTGGCATTCGGACCGTTCTGGTCGAGGTGCCGGAACGTGCTGGACGATCGGACGCTGGCGTTCGTGGCCGGTCTGTTCGGCCGCGAACGCGGCGAGCGGGCATGGGTGAATCATCTCCGAGCGCTCCGCGGTGCGCCCGCTCAGCCGTTTTCTGCCGTGCACGAAGAACTCGTGCACGTGCCGTTGTGGGCCTTCGGAAAGCCGTTTCCCGCGGCGAAACGCTCCCCGGTTCTCATCCAGACCGACGACATATCCGCGACGCTGACCGCCTTCAGTAGAGGGTGTGCGGAATCGCTCCATGTGTCTCCGCTGGTCTCGTCGATGCCACACCGCCGACTGGTCATCCGCGGAGCCGACGGAAGCCGGGCGGTGCGGACTCCCGAACACGCGCTGATCGTGCCGCCGCACACGTCGCCACCGGAGGCTTCCGCGGCGATGTCGGATTCGGTGTGTCGGACCGACGGCGGTCCCGATCGCATCGGGCGGCCGAGTGACGAGGTGACTGCGGTGGAAGCGGCGCCGTCTCCCCATTGGCAACTGTTCTTGAAGCCCGAGGACAGGTGGGAAGTCAACGACGTGTCGGCGACGCATGGCGACATGTGCAAGGAATTGTACCACTGGCTTTCCGGGAAATCATGAAGATCGGGCGATGTGGTCGTGATCTGCGGCGGTCCGGGCACGGCCGGGCTGGGCTCTCTTAAGTCCTTTCTTTCCAAAGACTTGATTTCTTCTGGCCGAAGCCGTCGACGACAGTGAAACCGTGTGAAGCGGACTCCTGTGTCGATTGTGACAAGTTGACAGTCTTGCCTTTCTTGCTGCTGGTGTCAAAATGGCAGTGCCTCGCAGCGGGTGAGGGAGTCGGCTTCCCGAACCTGCTGCGAAGTGCCGCACTGGGGGCGAACCGTCCGGTGCGGATGGGCGCGGCGCAGCTTGGCATGTTGTTTGCAGTGCCGTGCACCGGCTGGCGGGGCGGTCAATCTGTCGGTCGAGGCGGCCGGCGGGTGGGCGCGGAGCCGGCGAATCGGAAGTCATCGATGAACCGTCGGTTCGGAAGGCTCGAATCGAAGAGAGGGAGAAGGTCATGGCATTCAAAGGCGAAAAGATCATCGGGATCGACCTGGGGACTACGAACTCGGTCGTGGCCGTGATGGAGGGCGGCGAGGCGAAGGTGATTCCCAACCAGGAAGGGTCGCGGATCACGCCCAGTGTGGTCGCGTTCAACGAGCGGGGTGAAATCCTGGTGGGTGAGCCCGCCAAGCGGCAGGCGATCATCAATCCCAAGCGAACGATCTATTCGGTCAAGCGTTTCATGGGGCGCCGGCATTCCGAGGTGGCTCAGGAAGAGAAGATGGTGCCCTATGAAGTCGTCGGCGGGCCGGACGAGTACGTGCGGATCCGCGTGGACGACAAGGAGTACACGCCGCAGGAAATCTCGGCGATGATTCTGCGCAAGCTGAAGGAAGCCGCCGAGGCGTACCTGGGGCACAAGGTCAACAAGGCGGTGATCACGGTTCCGGCGTACTTCAACGACGCACAGCGCCAGGCCACCAAGGATGCCGGCCAGATTGCCGGTCTGGAAGTCGCGCGAATCCTCAACGAACCGACCGCCGCGGCGCTGGCATACGGTCTGGACAAGAAGAAGGACGAAAAGGTCGCCGTGTTCGATCTGGGCGGCGGGACGTTCGACATTTCGATCCTGGAGGTCGGCGAAGAGCTGCTGGAAGTGCTGAGCACCAACGGCGACACGCACCTGGGCGGCGACGACTTCGACGAAGAGCTGATCAATTACGTCGCCGACAAGTTCCAGCAGGAGAACGGCATCGATCTGCGGAAGGATCCGATGGCGCTGCAGCGGCTGCGTGAGGCGGCCGAGAAGGCGAAAAAGGAGCTGTCTTCGCAGCAGTCGACGGACATCAACCTGCCGTTCATCACGGCGGACGCGAGCGGTCCGAAGCACCTGCAGATGACCATCACGCGGGCCGAGTTCGAGAAGTTGATCCGGCCGCTGGTGGAGCGCTGCCGCGGTCCGGTGGAGCAGGCGCTGAAGGACGCCAAACTGACGCCGGAGCAGATCGACGAAGTGATCCTGGTCGGCGGTTCGACGCGTGTGCCGCTGGTGCAGGAATTCGTCAAGAAGCTGTTCGGCAAGGAACCGCATCGGGGCGTCAATCCGGACGAAGTGGTCGCGATCGGTGCGGCGATCCAGGGCGGCATCCTGGCCGGTGAGGTCAAGGACGTGGTGTTGATGGACGTCACGCCGCTGACGCTCGGCATCGAGACCGAAGGTGGCGTGATGACGCCGTTGATCCCGCGGAACACCACCATTCCGACGACCAAGAAGGAGATCTTCAGCACGGCGGCGGACAATCAGACGGCGGTGACGGTCCGTGTCTTCCAAGGCGAGCGACCGATGGCCGCGGACAACCGGTTGCTGGCCGAGTTCAACCTGGAGGGCATTCCGCCCGCACCGCGCGGCGTGCCGAAGATCGAAGTGACCTTCGACGTGGACGTCAACGGCATCCTGAACGTCACGGCGAAGGATCTGGCAACGGGCAAGGAGCAGTCTGTGCGGATCGAGCAGTCGGCCGGACTGACGGAAGAGGAAATCGAACGAGCGCGCAAGGAGGCCGAAGCGCATGCCGAAGAGGACCGGCGGAAGCGCGCATTGGCCGAAGCCCGCAACAAGGCCTCGGCGTTGGTGTACGACGCCGAAAAGCTGCTGAAGGAGCACGAGTCGAAGCTGTCGGATGCCGACAAGGTCGCCATCCAGAGCGCGATGGCCAAGGTTCAGGAAGTGGCCAAGGGCACCGATACGGATGCCATCAATCGGGCGGTCGACGAACTGAACCAGGCGTTGCAGGCCTTCAGCAAGCACATCTATGAGCGTGCGGCGCAGTCGGCCGGCGCGGCGACCGGCGGCACGGAGAGCGGCCAGACGGCCGGTGCCACGGCCGGATCCGGCGGCGACGACGTCATCGATGCCGAGTTCGAAAAGAAGGACTGACGCGTCCGCTTGGTGTGCGAGTTTTTTCGGGATGTGACCGGTCGCGTGGCTGGCGGCGTTCTCGCGCGGATTCGCGTTTCGCGACAGTGCGGGAGAAACGCCGTCGCCGGCCGCGAGGACCCGACGGATAAAAAAGCAACGTTTCCGTGCGGATTGGAAGCGGGAGGGAGGAAGCAGAATCATGGCATTTCGAGCCGATCGGTTGACGGTCAAGGCTTCGGAGGCGGTTCAGCGAGCGCAGCGTCTGGCCGAAACCGCCAGCCACTCACAGCTCGTGCCGCTGCATTTGCTTCAGGCGTTGCTGGAGGAGCAGCAGGGCATCGTCCAGCCGCTTCTGCAGCGGATCGGAGTGAACCGGCCGCAGTTGGAGCGGATGGTGGAGGCCGAGCTGAATCGCTTGCCCAAGGTGACCGGCACGGGCGCGCAGGTCGCGGCCAGCCGCGCCATCATGCAGGTACTCGACAAGGCGCAGGAGCTGGCCGATCAGATGCAGGACGAGTATGTCTCGACCGAGCACCTGCTGCTGGCGCTGGCGACGGTCGAAGACACGCCCAAACGGCTGCTCGAGATGAATGGGGTTGGCGCGGATGACATCATGAACGCGCTGAAGGTCATTCGCGGCGGCCAGAAGGTCACCGATCAGCACCCGGAAGACAAGTATCAGGCGTTGGAGAAGTACGGGCATGATCTGGTCGAACTGGCCCGCAAGGGCAAGATCGATCCGGTCATCGGGCGGGACGCGGAAATTCGCCGCGTGATTCAGGTTCTCTGTCGGCGCCGCAAGAACAATCCGGTGCTGATCGGCGAGCCGGGCGTGGGCAAGACGGCCATCGTCGAAGGGCTCGCTCATCGCATCGTGCTGGGAGACGTCCCCGCGAATCTGCGCGACAAGCGGATCATTGCCTTGGACATGGGTGCGTTGCTGGCCGGGGCGAAGTACCGCGGCGAATTCGAAGACCGACTGAAGGCCGTCCTGCGCGAGGTGGCCGAGTCGGAAGGGCAAATCATCTTGTTCATCGACGAGTTGCATACCGTGGTCGGCGCCGGTGCTGCCGAAGGCGCGATGGACGCCGCCAATCTGCTCAAGCCGATGCTGGCCCGCGGCGAACTACGTTGCATCGGCGCGACCACGCTGGACGAATACCGCAAGCACATCGAAAAGGATCCGGCGCTGGAACGGCGTTTCCAGCCGGTATTCGTCCAGGAACCGTCGGTGGAAGACACGATCTCGATCCTCCGCGGTTTGAAGGACCGATACGAGTCCCACCACGGCGTGAAGATCACCGACGATGCGATCATTGCGGCGGCCACGCTTTCGGCGCGGTACATCACGGACCGTTTCCTGCCCGACAAGGCGATCGACCTGATCGACGAGGCGGCCAGCCGGTTGCGGATGGAAATCGATTCGATGCCCGCCGAGCTGGATGAGGCGACCCGGCAGCTCACGCGGTTGCAGATCGAAGCCGCGGCTCTGGAACGTGAGGACACTCCGGGCAGTCGCGAACGGCTGAAGGAACTGCGCAAACAGATCGCCGAAAAGGAAGAGGAAGTCCGACAACTGAAGGCGCGGTGGGAGGCCGAAAAGGAGGTTCTGGAGCGTCTGCGTCCGTTGAAGGAGCGGATCAACCAGTTGCGCACCGAGTACGAACAGGCGTTCGCGCAGGCCCGCCGGACAAACAGCAACGACGATTACATCCGAGCGCATCAGATTCAGCGCGAGCTGGAAGAAGCGCAGAAGCAGCTCGAGGAACTGGAGGCGCAGGTCAAGGCGTCGCACGAGCAGGGCTTGACGCTGCTGCGTGAAGAGGTGACGGCGGAGGACGTTGCCAAGGTCGTCAGTGCGTGGACGGGCATTCCCGTCTCGAAGATGCTGCAGAGCGAGAAGGAAAAGCTGCTGCACATGGAGGAGGAGATCCACAAGCGGTTCGTGGATCAGGAAGAAGCCGTGCGAGCGGTGGCCGATGCCGTTCGGCGTGCTCGATCGGGGCTGCAGGACCGCAACCGTCCCATCGGTTCGTTCCTGTTCCTGGGGCCCACCGGCGTCGGGAAAACCGAATTGTGCAAGGCTCTGGCGGAGTTCCTGTTCGACGACGAACGGGCAATGGTCCGCATCGACATGAGCGAGTACATGGAGCGGCATTCGGTCGCCCGGCTGATCGGCGCGCCTCCGGGATATGTCGGCTATGAGGAAGGCGGCCGGTTGACCGAAGCGGTGCGGCGGCGTCCGTATTGCGTGATTCTGCTGGACGAGATCGAGAAGGCGCACCGCGACGTGTTCAACATCCTCTTGCAGGTGCTCGACGACGGCCGGCTGACGGACAGTCACGGCCGCACGGTCGACTTCACCAACACGATCGTGGTGATGACGTCCAACATCGGCAGCCAGATGATCATGGACATGGCGGGGAAGGAAAAGGAGGAGATCATCCGCGAGCGGCTGTTCGAGGCGCTGCGGGTGCACTTCCTGCCGGAGTTCCTCAACCGCATCGACGAGATCATCATCTTCCACCCGCTGGGACGGGAAGAGATTCGGCAGATCGTCGACCTGCAGCTCAACCGCCTGGCCAAGCAGTTGGCCGAAGAAGGCTACACGCTGCGAGTCACGGACGCCGCGCGCGAACTCCTGGCCGAGGAAGGTTACGACCCGACCTTCGGCGCACGTCCGTTGAAGCGGGTGATCCAGCAGCGGATTCAGAACCAGTTGGCCAAACAGTTGCTGGCCGAGATGCATCCGCGCGGCACCGAGATCGTGGTGGACGTGCAGAACGGCGAGTTCACGTTCCAGTTCAACGAACCGGTGGTGGCCGAGCCGGTGGCGTCGGGAGCGGAAGGC
>RFHO01000359.1 GCA_003696385.1 Planctomycetota bacterium
ACGGCCGTGCGGTACCCGAAGCGGCCGGAGGAAGAAGTCGGGGCGCTGGACGATCCGGAGCTGCCCTGCGGTGTCCGGCTGGGCATCATCGCCCGCGATTCCGACGGGGAAGCCTGGGCGGTGGCCCACGAGCGATTTCCCGCTGATCGGAAGGGGCAGTTGCTGCACCAACTGGCCATGAAGGCGTCGGATTCGGAATGGCATCGGCAGTTGTCCGAGCGGGCCGGGCAGCAGGCCGAAAACGATCCATATTGGCTGTTTCCGTTTCAGAACTACAAGACGTTCTGTCCCTACCTGGTCGGCAGCTATGGTCGCGTGGCGGAGCTGCTGGCCGGGTACATGAAACTCGGCTGCCGCACGTTCATCCTGGACATTCCGCCGTGCGAGGTGGAATTGCAGCACACCCGTGTCGTGTTCGAAGAAGCGAAGGAGCTGGCATGGCCCGCCTGATTCACCACTATCTTCGTCGGCAGGCGCAGCGGCGTCCGGAGGCTCCGGCCATCGCCTGGAACGAGGAACGCTGGACATTCGGCCGCCTGGACGACGTGACGGACCGCATTGCACGACTGCTGTGCGATTCGGGACTGCAGTGCGGTGACCGCGTTGCGATCGCGGCGGCGAAGGGGCCCTGGGCGATTGCGGCGATGATCGGCACGCTGAAGGCGGGCGGTGTGTACGTTCCGATCGACATCGCCTCACCGGCGGCGCGGGTCGAGCGGGTCTTGCGAAGCTGCGAGCCGACCTGGATCGTAGCCGATGCCGCCGCAGTGCCGATGCTGGAGTCGCTGCAGGATTCGCTGGCGGATATGGCCGTGACGCCGCGGGTGCTGACGCTCAGCGACGCCCCGTTGACCTGGTCCGCCGGTTCGGCCGATGCCGCTCTGGATGCGGTCTTCGCGGGCGAACGGCTGACACAGGACCGTCTGACCGACGACACGGCACCTGCGCACATCCTGTTCACGTCCGGTTCGACCGGCGTTCCCAAGGGGGTGGTCATCACACACCGGAACGTGATGGCGTTCGTGGATTGGGCGGTCGAGTACTTCGCGGTTCGGCCGGGCGACCGCGTTTCGGGGCATGCTCCGCTGCACTTCGATTTGTCCACGTTCGACATCTACGGTGCGCTGGCGGCCGGCGCCGAGCTGTATCCGGTCCCTCCGCAGTTGAATCTGGCGCCGCAGGCCCTGGCTGCATTCATCCGCCGGAACGAGCTGAACCAGTGGTTTTCGGTGCCGTCCGTGCTGAACCTGATGGCCAAATACGACGTCGTGCAGTTCGGCGACTTTCCGGCGCTGAAGCGGCTGATGTGGTGCGGCGAAGTATTGCCGACGCCCACGCTGCGTTACCTGATGGAGCGGTTGCCGCTGGTCGAGTTCACGAATCTGTACGGTCCGACCGAGGCGACCATCGCCAGCAGCTACTACACGGTGGCGGAGATGCCGCAGTCCGATACGCAGGAGATCCCGATCGGCACGGCGTGCGCCGGCGAGCGGCTGCTGGTGCTGGACGAGCGGTTGCAGCCGGTGCCTCCGGAAACGATCGGCGATCTGTACATCGGCGGTGTGGGACTCAGTCCCGGCTACTGGCGCGATCCGGAGAAAACGGCGGCGGTATTCCTCGACGCTCCGGACGGTCTGGGACGCATCTACAAGACCGGGGACCTGGCCCGTGTCGGCTGTGACGGTCTGATCTACTTCATCGGGCGGGCGGACACGCAGATCAAGAGCCGCGGGTACCGGATCGAACTGGGGGAAATCGAAGCCGCCTTGTCGACGGTGCCGCAATTGAAGGAGGCCGCCGTGGTGGCGATCGACTCGGACGACTTCGACGGCAAGGCGATCTGCTGTGCCTTCGCTCCGGTGGGCGGAGAGGCCGTCGACGCCAACCACGTGCGGAGCGCGCTGCGGAAACTGCTGCCGACGTACATGCTGCCGGTCCGCTGGGCGCGATTCGAGACCTTGCCCAAGAACGCCAACGGCAAAATCGACCGCAGAGCACTCCGTGAGTATTTCGCTGCCGGTTGCGAACGCGCGGCTCAGCGGACCGTCTGACCGTCCGACCGGTGGCCCGACGAGGACGCCGCAGGACGGAAGCGCCACCTCGACGGAACTGCGGTCACACAGCCGCGGGTTGGCGATGCCACCGCAACGGAAACGACTGGTTTCACCTGAAAAACACCGCCTGCCGGGTGCGTCTTCCGCTTGGAGATTGCGTCGGAAACTTCATCGAGGGTGCCGCCATGCAACAGCCGATCGTTCAACGCCTGCGGAATCTCTTGCACGAGAAGCTCGGGGTCGATGTGCCGGACCCCGGGACGGATCTGTTTGCCGAGGGGCTGATCGATTCGCTGGTGTTCGTCGATCTGGTGATGCTGCTGGAGTCGGAGTTCGGCCTGCAGGTCGACCTGGCGAGTGTCGACTTCGAGCGGTTCCGGACACTGGATCGGATTGCGGGGCTGCTGGAATCCGCCGGCCAGGGCCGCGATGAATCGCTGGCTGCGGTCCGCTGAAGGCAGCCACTGCCACTCACCGTCACGCAGCGACCCTCGAACGGCGCGGGCGGGCGTATCCGTGAGCCGGCAGCGCTGCCGGCCGATGGTGAAGCCGCGGAATCCGGCGCCGCGCGCGAAGAAACACGGTCCGGCCGGGGGATTCGTGAGCTATCGGTTGGTCGAGGCGACCGGGATGTCGCTCGTGCCACCGGTGTTGCCGAACGAGGATTCCGATGCTGCGTGTTGCAATCTGTGGGGAAGAGTCGGCCGGGCTGCGGGTGTTTCAGTGCCTGCGGGCCGAACCGGTGACGCTCTGTCTGGTGCTCAGCGGCAGTGTGGAAAGGCCGACACCGCTGGCGAGCGCCGCGCGGCGTGTCGGTTTGCCGGCGTATCCCGCCCGCTGCGTGCGCGAACGCGATTTTGCGGACGTACTGCGCGACGAGCGCGTGGACGTGGTCCTGAACGTGCATTCGCTTCACGTCGTGCGTGCCGAAGTGCTGGCGGCCGCGCGAGTGGGCTGGTTCAACCTGCATCCGGGGCCGCTGCCGGAGATGGCCGGGTTGAACGTACCGAGCTGGGCGATCTATCGCGGCCACCGGCGACACGCCGTGACGCTGCATGAAATGCGACCGCAGATCGATACCGGGCGGATCGTCGCGCGGAGGGACTTCCCCATCGCCGAGCGGGAGACGGCGTTGAGCCTTTACGCCCGGTGCATTCGGTTGGGTGTCGCGGAGGTCGTTGCGTTCGTCCGGGAGCTGGCGGCCTCGCCCGGTCGCACGTATTCCGCCGAGGAACAGGATCTTTCCCGCCGGGAATACTTCGGCCGCGACGTGCCGGACGGGGGCGTGGTGGACGCCGGGATGAGTTCGGAGCGGTTGGACCGTTTCGTGCGGGCGTGCGATTTCGGGCCGTATGCGTCGCCTTGGGGGCATCCGCGGATCTCAGTGCCCGGCGTGGGAACCCTGGAGTTGCTGGCGGGTGAAACCCTGGCATGCGCGCGGGGCCGGGCGGCTCCACCAGGCACATTGGCGGTGCACGACGGAACGGTGCACCGGGTGAGTGCGGACGGGTGCTTCGCAATCACCAAGGCACGGTGCGGCGATCGGATTCTCGACGGCGGCGCTCTGGCGGCAGCGCTTCGGCAGGACGGGCTCGAAGCGGTCGCCCGGGACGTGTCGCCGACGGCCGTCGACTGACCGGAGAACAGACGTGACGAGTAGCGAAGGCGGCTTTGCTTCCGGCGGGAGTCAGTGTTCCGCCGACGATCGTCCGGAGACACGCCGGGGGGCGATGCACTGCGCGGACGACAGCGATGCTGCGGTCGCAGTGTGTCACGTCAGCATGCATCTGGCGACCGGCGGGTTGGAGCGGTTGTTGGTCGAGTTCGCGCGGCGGTCGGATCCGCGACGTTTTCGGCCGTTCTTCGTGGCACTCGACCGGCTGGGCCGTCCGGCGGAAGAGATCCGTGCGATGGGGTGTCCGGTCTACAGTCTGGGAGCGTGCCGAACGCGGCGGCAGCGGCTCGCGCGGCTGCGTGCGCTGATCCGCGAACACGGTGCGCGGATCGTCCATACGCACAACACGTATGCCCATTTCTACGGTGCTCTGGCCGGGCGCTGGGCCGG
>RFHO01000360.1 GCA_003696385.1 Planctomycetota bacterium
TAAGCGAGAAGAGGTCGGGCGAGTTTTGTTGCCCTGTGGCGTGTTGAACGCCACGGTCTTCGACTGCGGGCGCGGCCATGACCTGGTTGTTGCCCTCCCGCCTTCAACCTGCACACCCGACCGTTTCGGGTTCATGGATGCTCGAAGCGGCCTGCCCTGAACTGCTGACCCTGCAAGCATGGCTAGCCGAGCGCGTGGAGAGCGGATCGCTGCTGCGCCATCGGTGGATCGAAGGGCGTCCTCGTCGCAGTTCGAGCCGATTGTGCTCCGATGGCGACGGGCGGTGCGACGTCACGGGACGTCCTGCCGACCGAGACGTGATTCGGCGTTGCCAGCACAGGCGGATTGCGATGCGTGTGTTGCGGCGAGCACGGTTGCTGGTCCGTGAAGAGTAGTCCTGCGACCCGAGGTGATTCGAATGAGCTGCGGCGCACGTGAGAATACCCGACTCGCACCGCGACGCAGACAGATTGCGACGATTCGTGTGCGTGCCGCCGTTTCGATGGGCTGCACCAAGTGAGAGCGTGTTCGATATGCCGACACCCGAAGGTGTTTTGGCCGATGGCGTCTGACCAGAAACGGAGAATCAAGCATGGCCCGGAAGCAGTCGCGTCGTGATTTCCTGCACGTGGGGTTCGTGGGCGGCGTGGGCATCACGCTGGCCGATTTCCTGCGCATCAAGTCGGCTCAGGCGGAGCAGAAGTACTACGAGAGTGTCGAGGGACCGGCCAAATCGGTGATCTTCATCTACTTGCCCGGCGGGATGGCGCATCAGGAGTCCTTCGATCCGAAGCCCTACGCACCGATCGAGTACCGCGGGCCAATGGGCTCGATCGACACGAAAATCCCGGGGGTGCGGTTCAATCAGAACCTGAAGCGAACGGCGACGGTCGCAGACAAAATCGCCGTTTGTCGGGCGATGACCCACGGCGAAGCGGCCCACGAACGCGGGACACACAACATGTTCACGGGCTATCGCCCCAGTCCCGCGATCAAGTTTCCCAGCATGGGCAGCGTGGTCTCTCACGAATTCGGGCCGCGGAACAACCTGCCGCCGTACGTGTGCATACCGAATCAGCCGAACGAGTTTGCCGGAACGGGATATCTGAGTTCTTCCTACGCGCCATTCAGCCTCGGGTCGGATCCGGCCAGCGGCAGTTTTACGGTCCGCGATCTGAATTTGCCCAGGGGGATCGATGACAAGCGGTTCGTGCGGCGGCGGCGCATTTTGGACGCCGTCAACGAGTACTTCGTGCAGAAGGAAAAGTCCGACGCGCTCGACGCCGTGGACACCTTCTACCAGCGGGCCTACGCCATGATCAGCTCGCAGAAGGCCCGCGAGGCGTTCAACATCAACGCGGAACCGGCGAAGCTGCGCGATCAGTACGGGAGGAACCAGGCGGGACAGCGAATGCTGATGGCCCGGCGGTTGGTCGAAGCCGGCGTGCGGTTCGTCACGCTGACCTACGGCGGCTGGGACATGCATTCCAACATCGCACGCAGCATGAATTCGCAAATGCCGGCCTTCGACCAGGCCTTTGCGACGCTGATCAATGACCTGGATTCGCGCGGCCTGCTGGACGAGACGCTGGTGTGCGTGGCGTCGGAGTTCGGCCGCACGCCGAAGATCAACGGCAACGCCGGCCGGGACCACTGGCCCAAGGTCTTCAGCGTCGTGCTGGCCGGCGGCGGTATCAAACGCGGCATCGTGTACGGCAAGTCGAACGCCACGGCCAGCGAGCCGGAAGAGGACGCGCTGACCGTCGCGGACTGGGCCACCACGATCTACCACTGCCTGGGCATCGTGGCCGACAAGGAGCTGATGGCGCCGGGCAACCGACCGATCGAAATCGTCAAGGGCGGCAAGGTTCGTCGCGAACTGCTGGCCTGACGGCGACCGTCGCAGTCGCCCCCGTGTTCGTTCGACGCGTCGGCCGGCGGCGGCAGTCGCCGGCCCATCGCATCGTTGTTTTCGAAGGACGTTGTTACATGAAACGGTTCGTGGCAATGCGATCCCTATCGGGGCCCGCACGATCGAAGTCGCGCCGTTGCGCCTTCGTGGCGGCGTGGCTGATCAGCCTGTGGAGTTGCGGTCTTGCGCTCGCCGCTTCGCCCAGCCTGCGGGTCATTCAGCCGCGGGGCGTGCAGCGGGGAACGGATGCGGAGCTGACCTTTCAGGGGGCCCGCTTGCAGGACACCGAGGAGGTGTTCTTCTACGAACCGGGATTCCAGGTGAAAAAGCTCGAAGTGGTCAACGCCTCGACGGTCAAGGCGGTCGTCGCGGTCGCTTCCGACTGCCGGCTGGGGGAGCACGTGGCGCAGCTGCGCACCCGCTCGGGCGTCTCGGAGTTCCGCACCTTCTATGTCGGCCCGTTTCCGGCCGTGGCGGAGAAAGAGCCGAACACCGAGTTCGACCAGGCGCAGCCGATCGACTTGAACGTGACGGTGACGGGCGTCGTGCAGGCCGAGGACGTGGACCACTTCGCCGTGCAGGCGAAAAAGGGTCAGCGGATCTCGGTGGAGGTCGAGGGTTTGCGACTGGGCCTGACGATGTTCGATCCCTATGTCGCCATCCTCGACAGCAAACGCTTCGAATTGGCCGCCTCGGACGATTCTCCCTTGCTGCGGCAGGACTGTGCCTGCTCGATCATCGCCCCGGAAGACGGCACTTACGTGATCGCGATTCGTGAGGCGGCGTACGGTGGCAACGGGAATTGCCAGTATCGGATGCACGTCGGGACGTTTCCCCGGCCGACCGCTGTGTATCCGCCCGGTGGGCCACGGGGCGGTACGCTGAAGGTGCGATTCATCGGCGATCCTGCCGGCGATTTCGAAGAGACCGTTCAGCTGCCGGCCGTGGCCGAGGAGAACTTCGGCCTCGTTCCCGTCCGCGACGGCGTGACGGCACCGTCCGCGAATCCTTTCCGGCTGTTCGAACACGGAAACGCCCTGGAACAGGAGCCGAACGACGACTTTGCACACGCGACCGTCGTGCAGCTGCCGAACGCATTCAACGGCATCATCGAAAAGCCCGGTGACGTCGACCTGTTCAAATTCCAGGCGAAGAAGGGGCAGGTGTTCGACATCGAGTGCTACGCGCGCCGGGTGCGGTCGCCGCTGGATCCGGTCGTCAATCTCTACTATGCGAACGGCCGTGGGATCACCGGGAACGATGATTCCCGCGGTCCGGACAGTTACTTCCGGGTGACGATTCCGGCGGACGGAGAGTACGTGATTCGCGTCGCCGATCACCTGGGCCGCGGCGGTCCGGACTTCGTGTATCGGCTCGAGTTCCATGCGCCGAAGCCGGAGCTGACGCTGGGGATTCCGCGGGTGGCGCGCTATTCGCAGTACCGCCAATGGATCGTCGTGCCGCGGGGCAACCGCTTTGCCACCTTGATCACCGCGGCTCGGCGGAACTTTGGTGGTGCCGTGCAGCTCACCCCCGAAAATCTGCCTCCGGGCATCAAGGTGGTGGCTCCGCCGATGGCCCCGAACCTGAGCGTGATGCCGGTGGTTTTCGAGGCGGCGGCGGATGCACCGATCGGGGGACGTCTGGTGGATCTGACGGCGAAGCCCGTGGATCCGAAGATTCCCGTGGTGGGGCACTACCGGAACCGCGCCGACCTGATCGTCGGCAGTCCGGGCCAGTCGCTGTACTGGTGGCGCGATGTGGACCGGATCCCCGTGGTGGTGGCCGAGGAGGTGCCGTTCCGCCTGGAGATCGTTCAGCCGAAGTCTTCCATCGTCCAGAACGGCTCGAAGCAACTGAAAATCGTCGCCCACCGCAAGGAAGGCTTCGATGCGGCGATCCGCGTGGAATTCCCGTTCCGTCCGCCGGGGATCGGCGCTGCCAGCGCGATCACGATTCCCGCGAAGGCGACGGAGGCTTTGTATCCGCTGAACGCCAGCAGTGGGGCTCAACCGGGACAATGGCCGATCTACGTGATCGGTTCGGCCGATGTCGGTGGCGCGGTGTGGGTGGCCTCACAGATGGCAACTCTGGAGGTCAGCCCGCCGTACGTGCAGTTCGCCATCCAGAGGACGGCGGTGGAGCAGGGACAGGGTACGGAGATCGTTTGCACGATCGAGCAAAGGCAACCATTCGAAGGGAAAGCGCGAGCGGAACTGCTCGGCTTGCCCGCCAAGGTGACGGCACCGGTGCTGGAATTCACAAAGGATACGAAGGAACTGGTCTTCCCCGTGCAGACGGACAAGACCAGTCCGCCGGGGCGGCATCGCAGTGTCTTCTGCCAGGCCACGATCATGGTGAACGGCGAGCCGGTCGTGCACCGCCTGGCATCGACGGAGCTGCGGATCGACAAGCCGCTTCCGCCGAAGCCCAATCAGCCCGCTCCCAAGCCGACGACGGCTCCCAAGCCGGCGCCGAAACCGGCCGCGCCGCGGCCGGTTCGCCTGACGCGGCTGCAGAAGCTGCGGCTGGAGGCCAAGAAGCGGGCCGAAGCGGCGAAACGCGCCGGCGGGAGTCGCTAGACCGCCAAGATTCCCTGCCAGAAAAGGGTTCGGACCGCGGCCGGACACGCGTCACGTTGGGTCCGCCGATCACCGAAATTGCAGAAGTGTTCGGGATGCCTGCGGGAGTGGGAATCCGGTCACCAAACAGGAAGGCGAGAGATGCAACGGCAATCGCGAACGCGGAATCACACCTGGGTGGCGGCATGGGCGCTGTGTGCGGCGGTGTTCACGACCTCCGCAAACGCGGACGCTGCGCGAAAAGCTGTGGAGCTGCGTGTGTATCCGCCAGCCGTTTCCCTGACGACCAGCCGCGATCGGCAGTCGGTGATCGCGCAGCTCGTCTATGACGACGGCATCACCGAGGACGTGACCGATCGTGTGCAGTGGTCGCTGAGCGACGCGACGCTGGTCCGTCAGGAGGGGAACGTGTTTCGGCCGGCGAAGGACGGACGCACGGAGCTGATCGTGCGCGTGGAAGGCTTCGAAAAGAGGATTCCCGTGACGGTGACGAAGGCGGGTGAAGACCGCCCGATCAGCTTTCGCCTCGATGTGATGCCCGTGTTCATGAAGGCGGGCTGCAATACGGGGAGCTGCCACGGTGCGGCCCGCGGCAAGGATGGCTTTCGGCTGTCGCTGTTCGGATTCGATCCGGAAGGCGACTACTACCGCATCACGCGGGAAATTGCCGGCCGGCGGATCAACTTGGCCGATCCGGAGCACAGCCTGCTGCTGGAAAAGGCGGTGGGCAGCGTTCCGCACACCGGGGGCAAGCGGTTCGACAAGTCGAGTGAAATGTATCGCACGCTGCTGCGCTGGCACGAAGCGGGGGCACCGAACGACCAGGGGGCCGTGCCGACCGTGGACAAGGTCGAATTGTTTCCGCCCGAAGCCGTGTTGAACGGTCGCGGAGCCACACAGCGGCTGAACGTGCTGGCTCACTACTCGGACGGAACGACCCGCGATGTCACGTCGTTGGCGTACTTCATGTCCAACAACGACAACTCGGCCGAAGTCGATCAGAAGGGCGTTGTCACCGCAGCCGAACGCGGCGAAGCGTTCATCATGGCTCGCTTCGAGACGCACACGGTGGGCGTGCCGTTCATCGTCGTGCCGAAGGATCAGCAGTACACGGATCCGAAAACGCCGGAGTTCAACTACATCGACACGCTGGTCCACCAGAAGCTGAAGAAGCTTCGCATCGTGCCCTCGGAGGTTTGCTCGGATGAAGTGTTCCTCCGACGCGCGTATCTGGACATCGTGGGCGTTCTGCCGACGGTCGAGGAATACCAGCGCTTCATGCAGGACGGTGATCCGAACAAGCGGGAGCGGCTGGTGGACGAGCTGCTCGAGCGGAAGGAGTTCGTCGAGCTGTGGGTGATGAAGTGGGCGGAACTTCTGCAGATCCGCACCATCCCCAATCGCGTCGATTACAAGCCGATGCTGTTGTTCTACAACTGGTTGCAGCAGCGGATCGCGGCCAACATGCCGATGGATCAGCTCGTCCGAGAACTGCTCAGTGCCAACGGGGGGACGTTTTCGAACCCGGCGACGAACTACTATCAGGCCGAGCCGAATACGCTGAAGATCGCGGAAAACGTCGCGCAGGTGTTCATGGGCATGCGGATCCAGTGCGCCCAGTGCCACAATCATCCGTTCGACCGCTGGACGATGGATGACTATTACGGGTTTGCGGCGTTCTTTTCGCAGATCGGTCGCAAGCGGGGGGAGGATCCCCGAGAGACCATCATTTTCAACCGCGGCAGCGGCGAGGTGCGGCATCCCGTGGGCAACCGTGTGGTGGCGCCGAAATTCCTCGGCGGCGCGGTCCCGGACGTGAAGGGGAAGGACCGTCGCACCGTGCTGGCCAACTGGCTGGCTTCGCCGGAAAACCCGTACTTCGCCAAGAACCTGGCCAACATCGTCTGGGCTCACTTCATGGGCCGCGGCATCATCGATCCGGTGGACGATGTCCGGGTGAGCAACCCGCCGGTCAACGGTCCGTTGCTTGAAGAGTTGGGACGGCGATTCACCGCGTACAACTACGACTTCAAGAAGTTGGTTCGCGACATCTGCACTTCGCGGACGTATCAGCTTTCGACACAGACCAACGAAACGAATGCCTCCGACCTGACGAATTTCTCGCACGCCACTCTGCGACGCATCCGCGCCGAAGTGCTGCTGGATGCGATTACGCAAGTGACCGAGACGAAGAACAAGTTCCGCGGCCTCCCGCTGGGGGCGCGCGCGGTGCAGATCGCCGACGGACGGACCAGCACGTACTTCCTGACCACATTCGGCCGTGCAAAACGCGATACGCCCTGTTCGTGCGAGGTCAAGGTCGAACCGAATCTGTCGCAGGCGCTGCACCTGCTCAACGGTGACACCGTCAACGCGCGGATCGTCCAGGGAGGACTGGTGCGACGGCGGGTCAAGGAAGGCAAGTCCGCTCAGGAAATCATCACGGAACTGTATATCCGCTGTCTGTCGCGTCAGCCGACCGCCAAGGAGTTGGCCCGGCTCAATGCCCTGCTCAAGGAAGAAGCGGACCCGGTCGGTGTGTTGGAAGACATCTTCTGGGCCTTGTTGAATTCGCGCGAGTTCCTGTTCATTCACTGATCTTGCTCACGCGGCCGCTCCGCGGTCGCCGCCGTCGGGTCTGCGGAGCGGATCACCTGGTCCGGCCGACACGACGCCGAAGCCTTCGAGGTGCGAACGATGGGTACGTCGACGAACTCGGGAAGCGACCGGACGCCGATCCATGGCGGGTGGTTGCACAAAGTCTCGGTGGCGTTCAGCTGTGGGGTGTTGTTCCCGGCAGTGGTCTTGTGCCAGAGCGCACCGGCGGCAGAACCGCAAACGAAGACGCCGCCGAAAGTGACGTACGTGGACCACATTCGTCCGATTCTGCGTGCCCGCTGCTTCGCCTGCCACAACCCGGACAAGAAGAGCGGCGATCTGGATCTGACCAATTACACGAACCTGATGCTCGGCGGCGGCAGCGGCGAAGTGATCGACCCGGGCAGCGCAGAGGACAGCTATCTGTTCATGCTGATCACGCACGAGAGCGAGCCGTACATGCCGCCGAATTCCGATCCACTGCCGGCGAAGGAGATCGCATTGATTCGTGCGTGGATCGATGGCGGGGCGTTGGAGCATTCCGGTTCCAAACCGGTGGCTCGCAAGCCGAAGGTCGATCTCGCCCTGCAACAGGTGCCCACCGGCCGTCCGGAAGGACCGCCGCCGATGCCCACGCGACTGAGCCTGCAGCCGGAGTTCGTCGCCGCCCGGCGAACCGCCATCACCGCGGTGGCCAGCAGCCCGTGGGCGCCGCTGTTCGCTGTCGCGGGGCAGCGTCAGGTGCTTTTGTACCATGCGGAAACTCTGCAACTGTTGGGCGTGCTCCCGTTTCCGGAAGGTGTGCCGTACGTGCTGCGATTCAGCCGCAACGGCGCGCTGCTGCTGGCGGGCGGAGGCCGAGGCGCGTACGCCGGACGGTGCGTGGTCTGGGACGTCCGCACGGGCGAGCGAATCATGGAAGTGGGTGACGAACTGGACGCCGTGCTGGCCGCGGACATCAGCTCCGATCACCGCATGATCGCTCTGGGCAGTCCCAATCGCGTGGTCCGGGTCTATTCGACGGTCGACGGGCAGCTCCTTTACGAATTCCGCAAACACACCGACTGGATTTATGCGATCGAATTCAGTCCGGACAGTGTGCTGCTGGCGACGGGCGACCGCAGCGGTGGACTGTTCGTTTTGGAGGCGGACACCGGCCGCGAGTACCTCAACCTGCCCGGACACAAAGGCGGCGTGACGCAGGTCAGTTGGCGAGCCGACTCGAACATCCTGGCCAGTTGCGGTGCCGACGGTGCCGTACGACTGTGGGAGATGGAAAACGGACGGCAAGTCAAAAGCTGGGGCGCTCACGGCGGGGGCGTCGAGGACATCGAATTCTCCCGGGATGGTCGCCTGGTCACCTGTGGACGGGACAAGCTGGCCAAGTTGTGGGCACAGGACGGGAAACTACTGAAGACGTATCCGGCGTTCCGGGACCTCGCCTTGCGTGTGACGATCAACGACGAGACGAACCGCGTGCTGGCCGGCGACTGGACGGGCGAGTTGCGCGTCTTCGCGGCGGCCGAGGGACAGCAGGTGGGAACGGTGGACGCCAATCCGCCGATGCTCGAACAACGGCTCTCGGCGGCCGAAGCGGCGCTCAAGGAGGCTCAGCAGCAACACGCGGCGGCCCGGAAAGCCTATGACGCTGCAAAGGCCGCGTTGGACGCGGCGCAAAAGCGGCTCGACGAAAACAGCCGCCGTCAGGCGACCGCCAGACAAACGATCCAAACATTGCGGAAGTCGCTGGACGCCATGGCCGCGATGCAGAAGCAGTTGGCTGCCGAACGGGATGCGGCGAAGGGCCAGGTCGACCGGTTGGCCGCCGCCGTTCCGTTGCTTGCGCAATCCGTTCAGGCCACGGAGCAGGCGGCTGCGAAGGCCGGCAACGATGCGGAACTGAAAAAACTGGCCGAGCAGCTGAAGGCCGTTCACGCGCAGAAATCGCAGACGCTGAAAACCGCGCAGAGCACCATCGCGGATCGCGAAAAGAAGCTGGCCGATCTGGCTGCGCGGATGAAACAGGACGCCGAAAAATTGTCGGCTGCCGAAGCCGAGCTGAAGAAGCTCGCGGCTGCTGCACCCGAACTGCAGAAAACCGTGGCGGGCAAACAGGCGGAGGTGACCGAATTACAGGCCAAGCTAACCGCCGCGTCGAAGGTTCTGGAAGCGCGAAAGTCCGAGGTCGAGCGTTGGAAGCGGGAGATCGCTCTGGCGGCCGACCGTAAACGGCTGAAGCAGCTCGAACAGCAACTCACGCAAGACGAGGCAACTTTTGCCGACGCGAACGCCAAGCTCGCGGCGGCCCGGAAAGCGTTGGAGCAGGCCACAGAACAGGCGCAGCAGGCGGCCGGACGGCTCAAGGCGGCCGAGCAGCGAATTGCGGCTGCGGAAACCGCGCTGCAGGCGACGACGGCCAAGAAGACGGAACTCACCGCTCGACGCGGCAAAGTCTCCGAAGTGGTCGCCGCCCTGACGCAGCTCACCGCCGCACAAAAGGCGGCCGCCGAGCTGACGGGGGCGAAGGATCTGCAGGCGGCGCTGGCGGAACTGCAGTCGGCGTTGAAACGCAATCAGGCCGTGTTGCAGACCATCGACCAGGAGCTGGCCGCGGTGACGTCCCAAAGCGGCAAACTGGCGGCGGAACTGGCCGCGGCGAAGAAGGAGCTGCCGCAGTTGCAGGCCGCGGCGAAGGAAGCGGAGGCGAAGCGTGCTGCCGCAGCCGCCGCGGTGCCACCGCTGCAGAAACAAGTCGATGCGGCGCGGGGAAAGGTCGAAGCCCTTCGCAAGGAAATCGAGCAGTTGAAGGCAAGACTGACACCGAAGGCCAAAGCGGCCTGATCCGGACCCGCCAACGGCGCCGAGGCGACGCACGCGCTACCGCATTCGTCGGTCGCGCGTTTTTTTTTTCGCCGCGGAGATGCCTCAGACGACGTGATCGAAAGCGTCGTGTTCGGCAGTGGTCGTACGCACCATGCACCGGTGTGCGGGCTGGCGGGGACAGCGTGGCCGGCCGGCGCGGACTTCGCAACACCCCCCGCCTGTACTCCTGCGATTACCGGGCCGCGGTCTTCCGCCGACGGCTTCCATCGGTTACGGCCGGGGCTGAAATCCGGGTTCCGTATTTGCCGTTTCATTCTGCGAACGTCGTACGCCCGTCCCGTCGTTGCACACCCTTTGAAGGACGCTGAGTCTGGATCGGTCCCGTGTGCGGCGGGAAGCCGGATTCACGTTGACCTGGCGCGGCCGTTGCGGCTACATCGCGGACAGTGCACGAAGACGGCACGGTAAGGGCGGTGTCTTTGCAAGCTTGGCGCGGCGCGGGATGGCGCGCACGTCACGGTGAAGGATCGCAAACCGAGGTGCTTGGCGTGTTGTACCGGTTCGACCGCTATCTGCTCGGACTGATGATGATGGTGTTCGTCGTCGGTTTTTGTACGGTCTTCGGGCTGTACGTGGTCATCGACGCCTTCACCAACGTAGACGGCTTCCAGTATGGTCACGAAAACGATCCGATCGTCTGGTTGCTGCTGCGGATGGGGCGATACTACGGGATCCAGGCGTTCTCGTTTTTCGACATGACCGCGCCGCTGCTGGCCGCGGTGTCGTTGATCACGGTGGTGGCGTTGCTGCACTCGAAGAGGATGCTGTACCCGCTGTTTTCGGCGGGTGTCTCGATCGACCGGATTGCCGCGCCGTTGCTGGCCGGAGTGGTGCTGCTGTTGCTGGCGGTGATGGTGAACCGCGAGGTGGTGCTGCCGCGACTGGCCTACGCGTTGCAGCTGCCGTTGGGCAAGGACGCAGCCACAGGTGTCGAAGTCGAACCGGTGTATGACTTCGCAACGCACATTCTGCTGTCGGGACGCCGGCTTTTTCCGGGGCAGCGGCGGATCCTGCAACCGGAATTCGTGCTGCCCACGGAATTGGCTTCCGAGGTGGTCACGCTGCGGGCGAGCGAAGGGGTCTACGTGCACAGCGACGGCCGCCGACCCGGCGGGTGGGTCTTGCGGGACGTTACGCCGCGGTATGGAGAACTGCATCTGACCGCCGCAGGCCGGGCAATCATTCTTCCCGGTCGTACCGGTGAGGACATCTTCGTCGCCACGGACGTGGGAGTGGACCAGTTGTATCGTCGGGATGCGACGTTTCGGCTGCTTTCGACCGCAGAGCTGATGCGACGGATCCGCAATCCATCCACGCCGCTGACCTCGGTGCGGGCGCAGGTGGCGCACCTGCACGAACGACTGACGCAGCCAGTTCTGATTCTGCTCGTGGGCGTGCTGGGGGGAACGATCGTTCTGCGCCGCGAGTCGCGAAGCCTGATCGCGAATGTGTCGCTGGCCATCGTGGCGGTCGGAACGGCGTACGTGGCGCACATGGCTGCCGTTCAGATGGGGCGCACGGGTTTGCTTCCGGTCGATCTGGCGGCGTGGTCGCCGGCGGTCGTCGTTGCGGCTCTGGTGGCGTGGCTGTACCCCACCGTGGAAACGTGACCGTGTGCTGAGGCGACGGTGCGCTTTGCTGAATGCCTCGATCGCCGGACGCCCGTTCCTGTCGCGGCGTTGCAGCGACGGGAACGGAGATCGTGTCAATCGCTCGAGCAGGCATCCGGTGTCGCGGACACGGAATCGGGCACCGTTCGGTAACGAGCGAACGCGGTCAGATCCAGTGGAGCCTTCGTGTCCCGCGGAAGCAGATAGGACAGCAGCACTCCGGTGCCGAAGGTGACGCAGATGGCAATGGCTCCGAAGGCCAGTCCGTTCATACGTGTCAGGCTGCGTACGGCCGCCAGGCCGGCGATTCCTGCGACGATCGCCGGCCAGACGTGCGGTGTCCCGACCCGCCGCGTGAAGACACCCAGCGCGAAAACGCCGCCCAAGGTTCCCAACAGCAGGCCCATCGTGTCGAGGAAAAAGTCGAACAGGTAGCGGATTTCGGCGTGTGCCAGCACCAGCGCGCCGGTCGTGCCGCCCAATCCGATCAAACAGGTGATGAATCGTGCAATGCGCAGTCTTTGCCGATCGGTGCGGGGCTTTCCGAAACGCTGAACGAAGTCCGTCGACAGGGCCGTGGCGACGGAATGCATGCTTGAGTCCAGGCTGGACATCGTCGCCGCGAAGACGCCCGCAATCACCAGCCCGGCCACTCCCGCCGGTAGCTCGCTGCCGATGAACCAGGCGAATACCTGATCCTGTTCCGCCAGGGGCGGCAGCCGTTCCGGAAACCGGTGGTAGAACGAAAACAGAAACGTCCCCAGACCGAAAAACAGGACGGTCGCCAGAACGGACAGTCCGGCGTTGGTCCACAGTGCCTGTCGCGCCGAACGCTCCGAAGCGGTCGTCAGATAGCGCTGAACGACCGACTGGTCGCTGGAATACGGCAGCAGATTCGTGAACAGGGCTCCCAGTACCACCACCGCGAACGCGTCGCCCGAAAAGTCCCAGTGCCATTCGACCACGCGGAGTTTCTCGTATGCCAGAGCGTCCTCGATGATCGTGGCGCAACCGCCGTCGATCCGCAGGGCAATCAGCACCACGCTCACCGCCGCGCCACCCAGCAGCACGATGGCCTGTATCACGTCCGTCCAGATCACTGCCTCGATCCCGCCGAGCACGGTGTACAGCGTGGCCAGCACCCCCGTGATCAGGATACACCACGTCGGCGCAATTCCCGTGACCGCCGACAGTGCCAGCGCCGGCAACAGAACGACGATCGCCATCCGTCCCAACTGAAAGGCCACGAACGACAGGCTTCCGAACAGGCGGATGCCGACGTGAAACCGTTCTTCCAGATACTCGTAAACGCTGGTCAACCGCCGACGACGGTACACCGGCAGGTACAGATAGGCCACCACCGGGGCGACGACCGGGATCCCGAAGTTCACCACGCTCCGCACCCAGTCGGACCCGTAGGCGCGGGCCGGTATCGCCAGGTACGTGATTGCGCTGAGCATCGTCGCGAAGATCGACAGTCCGGCGGCCCACCAGGGGATCCGGCCGCGGGCCAGGAAAAAGTCCTCGGTGCTCGATTCCCGCTGCGCGAACCAGCTTCCCAGCCCCACCAGTGCCGCCAGGTACACGACAACGACCGCCCAGTTCAGCCAGCCGAAATGATGCGGTTGTCGCGGCGCGGCGCGCACGGCCCACACCTGCGGTGTGCGGACGCCGGGGCGGCTTTCGCCACTGGGAATCACGATGTGGCCGGCGGTGGCGGCGGCGGACGTCGTGACCGGCGGGGCGCCCGGATACGTCCCGGCATGGAACCAGCGGTCGGTCACGCAGTTGTACAGCAACACGTCCCGGCGGAAACCGGGGTGCCGCTCCAGCATTTTCCGGATCGATGCCTCCAGGCGTGCGCGCTGTGGATCATCCGCAGGGAGCCGCTCGATTTGCCGCTGCAGCGTCTGAACCTGGCGGTAGATCTGCCCATCATCTCCGCCGATCAGGATCACGTGGTTCGCGCCGATCGGCGCGGCAACCGCACCCATCCGGCACTGCGGCCCGCTCTTGTCCGTGGCACCGGTTGCGGCGATCGGCTTCCATGCCGCAGGCCGAGCGTCGCGGCCGTGTCGACCGGTCCGAGAAGGACGGGAAGGAGCAGCCCGGGGCGCCGCGCCGGTCGGGGAACCGCCGAGATTGCCAAGGCGTCGTACAGTCGCCCGACGGTACGCGATCGGGTCGAACCGCCAGGCGTCGTACAGCAGGTGGTCCGGGCCGTCGTCGTTCGGGGCCCGACCACTGAACACATACACGCATGGTTGCCGGCCGTCGTGCTGCGCCGTGACGACGGGCAGCACACGGCCGACGATCTCCGATCGATCATGGGGGACGTCCGGCAGCCGGGTCCATTCGAGACGTCCTCGCGCCAGGCTGTCGCGGCTCAGGTCCAGGGCCCACACTGCGTCGGTCGGGCCGCCGTCGGTCATCCCACCCACGACGTACACCGTGTCGCCGCAGAGCGTTCCGCCACACATGGACGTCGCCACCGGCAGCTTCGGCAACTGAATGCCGCGTTCGCCGGCGAGTCGGCCGACGCCTCCGGGAGTCTGCGGCGAAACGCGTCCCGTGGCGGAGACTGCCGGCAGGCGGTCGTGCACGATCGCTCTCCCCGCACGTGCATCCGTGGTGATCAGAAACACGCGATCGGAACGTCGCCGGCGTCGTGTGCTGCCGTCCGCGGCGGTTTCCTGCCATTCACCGCCGATGCACAGGACGCCCTGCGGGATCGTCACCGAAACGCCATAGGCCAGGCCGAAAGGGAACGGCAGTCCGTTCGGACTGATCCGCCAGACCCGCGCAGTGGTTTGCCGGCCGCGCCCGCCGAGCGATGCTTCGTGCACGCCTTTGTCCGGCACGGCCGCAGTGTGCGTGTCGGAAACGTCGTCACGCAGACGGGCGGCGACGTTTCCCAGCAGGTAGATGTCCGAGTGATAGACCTTCGGCGGTGGGGTTCCATCGGGGCCTCGCGACCATGGTGGTCCGTAAGGGAAGTTTGCTCCGCCCGCCACGACGAGTGTTTCGTGATGGACGCCGACGAACGCGCCGGCCAGGCCGAGCGGCGGTTGTTTCGCCGCGACCGACGGCAGGTCCGGCAGTCGGCGCCATTGCAACCAGCCGGTTGCGGGCGGCTGCGCCGCTTCGGGAGCAGCGGCTCGGGGATCGTCCGCAGCGATCGGTGTGGCCGTGATCATTACGGCGATGATCGCGGCGATCGGGGCCGTGAGGAGTCGAAAGCCGCCGCGGATGCCGCGCCGGACCGCGGCGCGACGAAGTTTCCCGACGATCCAACGGGCCACGCTCTGACCGGCACCGGACCGCAAGCCGCCGGGATCGCGCCGGGCACACGAACGGACGATGCAGTGAAAAGGGACGGTGTGATGCATCGCTGACGGCGCGACGGGGGAGATCGCGCATCCCGAACTTTCAGACGCCCGCCGGGACGTGTTGCCGCAGACACAATCGGCGGAGCGGCTGCAGGTCAGCAAGGCAGGCACGGGAGCGGATGATCCATTCATTGCACGGACCGGGACGGCCGGACGCCTCGCAATCGCGATCACGTCGTGTATTCGGAATTGAGCCGTACGTATTCCTGCGTCAGGTCGGATGTCCAGAAACACGCGGCGGCATTGCCGAAGGGAAGTTCGACTTCGATGGCCACGTCGTAGTTTTTCCGCATGTGCTCAGCGAGGGCAGGCTCGTCGTACGCGGCCGGTTCGCCCCGCGCGAAGACGGTGACGCCGTTGATACGGATGGAGATGTCGGCTTCCGTCAGTGCGATTCCCGATCGTCCGCAACACGAGACGATCCGTCCCCAGTTCGGATCGGCGCCGGCGACGGCGGTTTTGACCAGCACGTCATCGGCGATCGTCGCGGCGATCCGACGGGCTTCTTCATCGCTGCGTGCCCCTCGCACATCGATGGTCACGAAGTGCGTGGCGCCTTCGGCATCGGCGACGATGGCTTGAGCCAGTCGCTGGCAGACGTCGGTCAGTGCGTCTGCGAGGTTCGATTCGTCGGGGGCATCCGCCGCCACCTCGATTCCGGCCGCGCCGCTGGCCATCAGAATCACCGAGTCGCTCGTGCTGCGGTGACCCTCCACGCTGATACAGTGAAAGGACCGGTCGACTGCACCACGCAGTAGCCGGTCGGCCTGCTGCGCCGTCAAGGCGGCGTCGGTCAGCAGCACGGCCAGCATCGTTGCCATGTTGGGGCGAATCATCGCGGCGCCTTTCGCCACTCCGCAAACGACGACGTCCGTTCCGCCGATGCCGACGATCCGGGCGGCCGCTTTGGGGACGGTGTCGGTGGTCATCATTCCGCGTGCGGCGGCTTCGAGGTGATCCGGTGTGTCGCCGAGGCACGCGGCGAGTTCGGGAATGGCGGATTCGATGCGTTCGATCGGCAGGGGCCGTCCGATGACGCCCGTCGAACAGACCAGCACCTGGTTGGGACGGCAGCCGAGCCGCTCGGCGAACTTCTCCGTCATCCGTTCGGCGTGGTCCTTTCCGCGTTCGCCCGTGCAGGCGTTGGCGTTGCCGGAGTTGATGATCACACCTCGGGCATCGGTGGAGGGCACGCGGCTTCGCGAGACCTTCACCGGAGCCCCGCAGACGCGATTGGTGGTGAAGACACCCGCCGCGGTCGCGGGACCGTCGGCGACGAATCCGGCCAGATCATTCAGTGCGGGATCCGGCTTGATGCCGCAATGCAGGCCGCCCACGCGGAAACCCTTGGGCAAAGGCAACTCGCCGAACACGGGGGACTCCGGACGTGGCATGCGTCATTCTCCGGCTTCGGTGATGCCGACCGCTGCCCCGACCGCCGAACGGTCTGCAACGGCCGAGTCGTCGCGGGCAATGGACGGGGAACGTCGGGCCGCAAAGCCACGACCGCTCCGGGTTTGCTGGGAGCGGCGGGAGTCGCCGCACGCCACCCGACCCGCTCAGGCGAACCGCACGTCGATGCGACACAGCCGTCGACAGGCCGAATCAGGAGGCGTCGGAACGTTGCGGATTGCGGCGCACGTCCGCTGCCCAAGCCCGCAGCATTTCGAATTGTTGGGCGAACCGCGCTTCGGTCGTGCCCATCGGACTTTTGAACAGTGCGGCCAAGTGGGCCTGCACTCCGCAGCCGCCCCGCCGCCATTCGCGTTCGCTGAAGCGGACCAGATCGAGCACCAGCGGCGCAGCCAGCAGCGAGTCGCAGCCTTGCCAAGTGAACTGCATGGCCATTTTCGTTCCCAGGAAGCCCTGAAAGTGGATGTGGTCCCAGGCCGTTTTCCAGTCCCCCAGCGATTCGATGTATTCGATCGTCACCAGCGTTTGCGGGGAATAGCCAAGAATTTCCTGCAGCAGATGGTCCTTCGAGCGGACCTTGGTCGCCTTGTTGACCGGGTCGTCGAGCACGCGGCCGTCGAGGTTGCCGAAGATGTTGTGGCCGACCCAACTGAGCACTTTCAGATTGCGCGCAGCGAACATGGGAGCCAAGACGCTCTTCAGCAGCGTTTCCCCGGTTTTGCCATCGCGGCCGCAATGGACGACCCGTTGCCGGCGGGCCAGCTCGTCCAACGCGGGCAGGTCGGACCCGAGCGACGGTGTGAAGTTGATGTACGCGCAGCCGGCGAGCATCGCAGCCGCGGCGTACAGGGTGCTGGCCGGCACGGGGCAGGGCTGTTCGTCACGGATCCGTCGTTCGAGATCGTCCCAGTTCAGCGACCGCAACGCCTGCAGGCGGTCGTCGGGAACGGGCGGTTCGGTGGAGGCCAGGTTGACCAGCAGGACGCGGTCCAGTCCGTTGTTCTGGCGGAATTCGGCCAGGTCTCGACCGATGCGTTCGACGGTCGCCCAGGCCGTTTCGCGGGCAGTGGCGCGGGCGCTGTCGGCGGCCAGACTCTCGATTGTCGGGCCCACGTTGAGCACCGTTCCGACGCGCACGTTGCGATCGAACTGCTCCAGCCGGTCACCGACCCGCTCGAGCAGTTCGACCGTGAACACGTTGGAGTTGCGATGCAGCTCCGCGGCGGCGGCGCGGTACGTGGTTTCCCGAATCTCGTGCCCTCCGATCGTCAGCGTAGACCACTCGAGCAGATCCAGATCACTGAATTCGGGCAGGGCGGAGGTCAATCCGGTTTCGTCGGCCAGCCCGGCCTGCAGGGCCGCCAACCCGACGGCGACGGTCGTGCCGACGCCGCCCCAGGCGCCGACGATCCACAAGCCGATACGTTCGTTCGTGTTCATCGATGGTGCGACACTCTCTGGCGGGTGCGGCGTCGTTTGTCCCGGCGGTCAGTCGCTCAGGATGGTCGTCGGATCGCGCCCGCGGTGGCTTTTCGGCGGGAGGCTCAGGCGGTGCCGTGCGGCCCCATGGAACGACCTGGGGGAGGGCGAACGTCATGGCGGTCCGCGCGGGAAGCGGCCCACCGGGTTTGCTTCGTTCTCATGGGCGGTTGGCCGGGGAGACGACGCCAGTGTCTGTCCGGCGATCGTCCGGCGAACGACGGACGATGCTGCGCCGTCGACCCCGGCCCGGCGGTGCGGACCGGCGGACTTTCGGTCGAAACGGCCGCCGGCCGATGGTCGTTCGGATGGCGAACCCGACACCTGCTAATGTATCACACGCCCGCCGGGCAAGCGACCGAGCGGCAGCGGTTGCCGGAGAGCGCGATCGCTTGCCTTGGCCGCCGTTTTCAGAACAATCAATTGCTTCGTTCGGAGAATGCGCGACGCTCCACTCGGCGTGTCGCATCCCGTCGATGGCCGGCGTGGCGGCTCACGCGCCGACCGGCCGTGTGCAACGCGTCGGCGAGGTTCTTCGTCCTGTCTCAACCCTCCATTCGAAGAAGGTGTCGAAGATGCAGTTGCTGGAAGGTCAGACCGTTGGGATCGATCTGGGAACCACGTATTCCGCGATCGCGCAATTGGACAACGACGGGAATCCGCGGGCGATTCCCAATGCCGACGGCAAGACGATCACGCCGTCGGTGGTGCTGCTGACCGACGAGGGCCGGGTGATCGTCGGTCCGTCCTTCGAACGGATCGCCATCGAAGACCCCAGTCACGTCATCGAGGCGATCAAGCGGGAGATGGGCAACAAGGATTTCTACATCGTCTACCAGGGCAAGAAGCTGACTCCCGAATTCATCTCGGCATTGATCCTGAAGAAGCTCAAGCAGGACGCGGAGCAACGCATCGGTCCGATCGCCAACGCCGTGATCACGGTGCCGTACTACTTCAACGACGTGCGCCGCAAGGCGACACAGGACGCCGGCCGCATCGCCGGATTGAACGTGATCGACATCATCAACGAGCCGACGGCGGCCACGTTGGCCTTCGCCTGGATCCGTGGTGAACTGGGCCAGGTGAACAAGCTCGACCGGGAAAAGACGATTCTGGTGTACGACCTGGGGGGCGGTACGTTCGACGTGACGGTCGTCCGCTACAACGCGACGAATTTCCGCGTGCTGGCGACGGACGGCGACGTGATGCTGGGTGGTCTGGACTGGAGCCGCCGTCTGGTCGACCACGTTTCGGAGCAGTTCTACCGCAAGTTCAAGATGGATCCCCGCGAGGATCCGGAGACGCTGCAGCAGCTCGCGCAGGATTGCGAAAACGCCAAACGCGAACTCAGCGAGCGGGCCCAGGTGCCGCTGGAAGTGTATTACAAGGGCAAGACGCTCACTGTGGCGGTCACCCGTGGTGATTTCGAGAAGATGACCGCCGATCTGTTGCAGCGGACCCGGGACACCACGGAACTGGTGATGCAGCAGGCGGGCGTGAAGCCCGAACAGCTCGATCACGTGATTCTGGTCGGCGGATCGACGCACATGCCGGTGGTGGAAAAGATGCTCACCGAAGTGTGCAAACAGAAGCCGAACCGCGACGTGACGCCGGAAGAGGCGGTGTGTCAGGGAGCCGCGATCCATGCGGCCATTCTGGAAGCAAAGGCGACCGGCGGCGAAAGCCGCATGGCCAAAGCCGCCATCAACCGCCTGCGCGCCGTGCACACCGTGGATGTCAATTCGCACTCGCTGGGTGTGATGGTGACCGATCCGCAGGACGGCAACCGCAAGATCAATCACATCATGATTCCGAAGAACACGCCGATCCCGTACAGCGTCAAGCAGCGGTTCGTGACGACTTCGCCGAACCAGCGGCGGATTCACGTGTGTATCCTGGAAGGCGATGCACGAGATCCGGACGCCTGTGAGGTCATCGGCGACTTTCGCATCATGGATCTACCGCCGAATCTTCCCAAGGGGTCGCCGGTGGAACTGACGTATTCGTACGACGCCAATGGACGTATTCATGCCTCGGCGGTCGAGCTGACCAGCAACAAGGCGGCGTCCACCGAAATCGTTCGCGCCTCGGGGCTGGACAGCAAAGGCGTGGATGTGCTGGAGGCCTTGGCCAGCGAATACGTCGTCGAGTGATCGGGTCTGCTCTCCGCACGCCGGCCGCCGCGCAATGCCGTGGTGTCGGTGTGACGCTGTGTTTACGCCGATCTTGGGAGCGACCGTGCCGCCGGTTCGAAGGGCTTGGGCTTTGCGGAAGGGATGGTGTCGCCGAGCCGCGGAGCGGACGAGCTGACGGTCGAGAAAGGCACCAACGCCATGCTCGTGACGGACGAGAAGGACTTTTACAAGGACTGGCTGGGCATACCCGAGGGGCCGCGCCCGCCGGACCATTACACCCTGCTGCGACTGGTCCAGTTCGAGGACGATGAAGAAAAGATCCGCGCGCACTACAAAAAGCTCAACGCGCACGTCCGGAAGTACGCCACCGGGAAGTACTCGATCCAGTCCCAGGAGATGCTCAACGAGCTGGCCAAGGCCATGCTCTGCCTGACCGATCCGGAACGGAAGCGGGAGTACGACGAGAGCCTGGGGCGCGTCTTCGAGGAAGACAAGAGCAAGGTCGGCCGTCCGCTGCTGAAGAACTGGTTGCGGGAGAAAGGCTACCTGACCCGCGAACAGATTCGGGAGGCCGAAGAGTTCGCCGAGGAGCGCGGCCTGTCGCTCCGCGATGCGCTGGTGCAGTTGAAGCTGGTCGATCATGAAACGGCGGCCAAAGGGCTGGCCGTCGAACTGGGACTTCCGTACGTGGACTTGTCGGAAGTCGAACCCGACTGGGACGCTTTGCGCAAGGTTCCCAAGTCGGTGGTCAAACGCAATTCGATCCTGCCGCTGTTCGTCGACGACGACCGCGTGCTGGTGGCGTGTGTCGACGAACCGTCCTACGAGCTGGAGGACGAAATCCGCCTGCGGTTCGGAGTGCCGATGCGGGGCGTCATCGCGTCGCCGCCGCAGCTTCGCCGCCGCATCGACTACTACTATGTGGAACAGGCCGACAAGCTGGCGAAATCGGACGGCGACGGCGCGGCCGCAGCCTCGCGGCCGGAGCGCTCGGAGCAGTCGCGGCCGGGCAAATCCTCCCCGGCGCCACGGAAGCGGTTTTCCCAGCTTTCACCGGCGGAACAACACGAACGGCGGATGCTGGGAATCATCATGCTGTGTTGGGGGCTGGCCGGACCGGTCCTGATCGACCAGTTCGTCGTCAAGCCCATGCTGCCGCCGTCGCTGCGCTTCGGTTGGCTGCCGTCGCTGACGACGTTGCTGGTCACACCAGCCGTGTTCTGGTACGTCCTGGCCCGGTACTGGCGGTAGAGGCATTACTGAGCGTCCGGCCGTCGTTCCATTGGCGACGGGACGCCGGGTTCACGGCCGGACGCCGGTGCGTGGGCCGTGTTTGCGGATTCGTGCTTCAGAACCCGCCGAATCCGCCGCCGAAGCCACCACCGAATCCGCCGCCGAAGCCACCACCGAATCCACCGCCCAGGCCGCCGCCGAATCGGCGGGAGTAGATGAAGCGGAGGTAATCGAACGTCGCTTCCTGCGAGTTGATGTGGCGGCTGTAGCCGGGGGCCACCACTGTCCGCTGAAAGGCGTCCGGATTCCCCAGGTCCGAAAGGATCTGGGCAACGATCTGCTTGCGGTGCTGGTCCAGTTCGGGGTCGGCGTTGTTCTCGGTGCGCTCGATGATGACCGGGAACGGCGTGCTCCGCATGCGCGCGGCGATTTCCAGCACGTGATCCTTGCCTTCGGAGGTCAGCTCGGCGCTCTGCCCGACGAATTCGCGGCGATAGATGATGAAATCCTCGGCTTCGCCGTTGGTTTCCATCGTGTGATAATGCGCTCGATTGACCGCGCCCAGCGGATAGGTGTCGGGGATGGCGAGCGTCCGTCGTGGGGCGAGCCAGTCGACCTCCTTCCAGCACAGTGTGGGGACGCATCCGCCCGCCGCCAGCAGCGCGGCCGCGACTCCGCACAATGTCCACCAATGGGCCGTCCGAAAGCGACGGTCGGCGGCGTGTGACAAGGTGTCTCGGCATCCGTGCATCGGAAGCTCCCGGTCCAGCCGTATGGTGTGATGAGGTGATCGAACCGTGGTGGTCCGTTTTCGGGGCCGCTTGGGGCCTTGGGGCGCCGTCCATGAGTGTCGGCGTGTGTTGCGCACGGTCGCCCGTTCCTGTTTATCCGAATCCGACGGTGGTGCTCATCATGCGAATCGCCGCGGTCGTACGGCCTTGGCCCGGTTGATCGTGCGGTGTGCGCAAAGTCTTCCCAGTTTCCCCAGTTTGCGTTGCGGCGGACGGCGGCGGGAAGTCATGATCCGTTTCATCCCGGACGGTGGGCGTTCGCGGAACCGGTCGGGGTGACGGCCGGGGAGTGTTCGAAATGTCGATCAGGGCAGGCGGACCGTTTGATGCGTCGGATCGCGCTGCCGAACGCGTCCGATGGGTGAATCCAGGCGGATCGGCCCGCGGCCGCTTCCCGCACGCAGCGGTGTATCGGTCGGTGGAGCGGCGGAGCAGAAGGGCACCGTGATGGATGTTTCGCAAGCGAACGCCGCCTCGGTGTCGTCGAGCGACGATCGTGGGGCCGGTCGCATTGTGGCTTCGGCAGAGCCGCATTCGGTCGCCGGGCCGATCGTCTTCTTCGATGGCGAATGTGGGTTGTGCCACCGGACCGTGGATTTCGCCTTGCGCCGCGACCGTAACGGGCGGTTGTGGTTCGCGCCGCTGCAAGGGTCGACGGCCGAGGCCCTGTTGCCGGTGGAAACACGGCGCGATCTGGACAGCGTCGTATTCTGGCGGAATGGTTGCGGATACAGCAGGTCCGCGGCGGTCGTGGCCCTGCTGTGGACGTTGGGGGGAATCTGGCGAGTGGTCGCCGCGGTGTTGTGGTGTGTGCCGCGGCCGCTGCGCGATCTGGGTTACCGGTGGGTGGCGCGGAATCGGTTTCGATGGTTCGGGCGGCGGGAGGCCTGTCGTCTGCCGCGACCGGAGGAACGGGAGCGGTTTCTGCCCTGAACGGATTGGTTCACAGCCATCGCGGTGTACTGTGAAGTAGTGCGCAACACATGAACGATCTTTCACAACCTCGTGGCGATCAGCGGCCGCGCCCCGACGGTGGATCCGAAAAAGAGCGGCGCTCGGGCGCGTTGCATGGGAGGGCCGGCGAGCCGTCCGACGGCGGCTCCGCGGGACTGGCGGACATGAGCGAGGACGCACAGCCGCACGCCGCCCGCTCGACACGTTTGACGCGGTGGTTCCGTGCCATCGGGCCGGGGCTGGTGACGGCGTGCGTGGTGATCGGTCCCGGGAGCATCCTGACCAGCACGCAGGTGGGTGCGACGAGTGGCTATTCGCGCGGATGGGTCGTGGTGGTCGCCGTGGCCTTCATGCTGGTGTACATGTCCCTGGCGGCCAAGCTGGGGGTGGTGGCGCGGCGCTCGACGGCCGACATTCTGTGTGAGAAGGCCGGACGGTGGCTGGCGGCGTTGGTGGGGTTGAGCGTGTTCTTCATCGCCGCGACCTTTCAGTTCGGAAACAATCTGGGGGTGCATGCGGCGCTGAGTGCGTTTCTGCCGTGGGACTACTGGTGCGTATTGCTCAATGTGCTGGCCATTGCGTTCCTGTTCGGGTTTCAGAACCTCTACCGGGTGGTGGAACGGCTGATGGCGGCGCTGGTGGCGGTGATGTTGCTGTCGTTCGCGGTGAATCTGGCATTTGCCCGGCCGGATCCGGCGGCGTTGGTGCGGGGGCTGTTGCCGCATGGCATCGGGGGCCAGTTGGAGCTGTCGCTGCTGGGATTGGTGGGCACGACGTTCGTGGTCACGGCGGCGTACTATCAGTCCTACACGGCGCGGTTCAAGGGATGGTCGGTCAATGAGTTGTCAGTGGGGCTGATCGACGCGCGGGTGGGGGCGATGGTAATGGCGGCCATCACACTGATGCTGATGTCGACGGCGGCGGCTGTGTTGCGGGGCGACCGGCCGGCGGACGTGGCGGACGTGGCCGAGGCGCTGGAACCGGCGTTCGGAGAAGCGGGGAAGGCGATTTTCTGTGTCGGTTTGTTCGCGGCGGCGTTTTCTTCGTTCATCGTGAATTCGATGATCGGTGGTTTCATTCTGGCGGATGGGTTGGGCTTGGGGAGTCAGCCCACGGACCGCTGGCCGCGGCTGTTGACCGTCGCCGTGTTGCTGACGGGCATGCTCGTTGCGCTGTACGTGATCGAAAGCGGGACCAAACCCGTCGGTGCAATCGTGGCGGCTCAGGCCGTCACCGTGGTCGCCTCGCCGCTGATGGCGATGGTGCTGTTGTGGCTGACCAATTGCCGTGACCTGATGGGAGCGCATCGCAATGGGTGGATCACCAACCTGCTGGCCGGATGCGGCCTGCTGCTTCTGCTCGCCACGGCGTGGTACACGGCCACGGCCAAGGTGTGGCCAGCCGTGCGAAACGTCTGGGCGGGCTGAATGCTGCGACCGAAGCCCGACCAGAGACGAGGCGGCTTCGGTGGACGTCGGCCGCGCCGCCAGGCAGCCCCGGACGAAACTTCGGAAACCGGGGTTGACGTGATTCAGAGGATGGAATACTTGTGCCGCACTTCGCGAGCAGATGGTGCCGGAAACGAGTGCACCCAGGCCGCGAAATCCTCGACCTGCCCTTCCGACCCTTCGATCCTTCCTTTCAACCACATCCGACCATTGAACCGCGTGGGACGGCCGGTGCGACGATTCGGCGTTCGTAGGGTTTGCCGACCGATCGCCGGGCGCATCCCGCCTTCCAATCAAGTATGTCGGCTCACCATCGTCCGGCGGGCCATTTGCGGGCCGCTTCGGTTCCGGCCGGCCACAAAACAGCAATGACCGA